>JAUYEC010000058.1 GCA_030691585.1 Candidatus Omnitrophota bacterium | reverse complement strand
TATAAACGAAATAATAAAACAAGCTGGGTTAAGCCTGCCCATTGGGAGAAGATCAGAAAAAGTCAGGACAGCGGTTCAGCAATCGGCTCCTCAACCGGTCTCCGTGGTGCCTGTAGGGACAGCACAGTGTGCTGTCCCTACGCAATCCCTTATGGTTCAACCGGTTGAACCACCGCCTACAGTTATAACGCCCCAGCCGCCTGTAGGGACAGGTTTAAAACCTGTCCCTACAGAATCGGTCGCAGAGGCCGCCGTGCCAGCTTCCCAACCCGCTGTAGGGACAGCATATTATGCTGTCCCTACACAACAGATTACAATTCTTGAAGGCGAAACTCTCAGCGGACCGGCGCTGCTTAAGGCGATGGATTACATTCTGGGTGGCAGCTATTCATTTAATGCCTTGATAGACAGTAAGTTACAGAGACAGAACGATACCATGGCCTTAACTGAAGGCCTGATTTATTTCCCCTTATTTGAGCAAGGCGCGGGATTTCTTTCCGCCCTCTGGCCGTTGATCAATAGGAAACTCTTACGTGATGACATCAATTCGTATCTTACGCTTCTGCAACCATTTACGTCTATTCCTTCCGACATAGCTCGGTCGATTCCCAACCTACTGCAAGAGGCCCGCTCAATTAAAATGGATCTTTCTGACGGGAGTTCGATCTACCTGGACGGGCAATTCCGCACAATCTGGTCAACGCAGTATCTTCCGTGCAATTTTAGCACAAGCCTATATAACTTAAGGGTTTACATCAATAAATATATTTACGAAAATTCCGCGTTTAACCTTTTTATGGCTCCCGGCAATGAGTCTTGCAGCAAGGAATTTTTTGATTTTCTCGCCGCGATGAACAGTTGGACAAAGAAAATCAAAGCCTTGACCATATACGGAAACAACATGGAAGAAATTAGAACCATACCCGTTCAGCAGGGAGGTGAACTTTTCTTTATTTTTGGACTTTGGCCCTGGCAATATACGGATTGCCGGGCGATAAAGAAATTAGGTGAATTCAGGCCATTCTTTTTTGAACCCTTAGCAAAAGAGTTCATGGTGGCGTCGGTAGAGGTAGAGTTATCGCAACCCATTGATAATCAAAAGGTTAGCCTTAGGGGGTGCGTATTAAAATCAGGGGCAACCGGCAAGATTTGTATGATTATTTTGAGCAATTTACCTTCTCAAAAAGCGGAAATTACCGATCTTGCGGCGAGCTATCTCAAACATTGGCCGAACCTTTCGGAATCTTTTCAGGATTTTAACCAAAAAGTTGAATTTTTCACTTATGTCGGCAGTTCCCGTCCGGATATCAAGCTGGAAAGCGTCGGATTGAACCAGGATAGTTCGGATATAAAACAGGTTTTAAGCGCCTATTTGCAGATTTTGGACATTTATCTAAAGCGCAATTTTCTGCCTGTTAATTACGACAATATCGATTTTCCAGAGATAAAAGAGCGTTTTTACCATTTAAAAGCCGTTTTGAAGGAGGAAACAGGTTTTATTTCAATCACCTTCCAGCTGCCTCCCGATTACCCCTACCGTAATGATCTTGAATACATATGCTGTCGCTTGAACGAACGGGAAATTAAGTTCTCCGCGGATATGCAAACGTGGTTCAGGGTAGATTAGGAAACCGTTTTCCTGAAACCCTCTGTTTGAGCTTGACTGTCGCTATTATAAATGATATATTTTAAATACCATTACAAAGAAAATTTGTAGGGACAGGTTTAAAACCTGTCCATACAAAATGGGAAACAAGAATAAGGCGGCAATAGAAACGCGATTCCGCTAGGAGGTAGCGGAATGATGGAAGCCACGGGATGTGCTCGCCGGACAACTTGGGATCTATTGCTTACGGGTCGTAAGCGGGGAACACATAACCGGGTTATTAAAAGCTCGAGACAAGATAGGCGGAGCTTTGTAACGCGGCTTTTTATTTTTTGTAAAGTTTTAAAAATGGTTTAAAAAAGCGTGAACACAAGAGAGGGAGGTGAAACAATGTTTAGGAAAAAGGGGCAGTCAACGTTGGAATACGTTCTGATCCTGACCGCGATAATAGGGGCAATAATTTTGGCGGCAAGCACGTTTATCGGGCCCAGGGTTCAGAACTCAATAAATCACGTTACAAACCAGATGCAAGAACAGGTTGAAAGGATTCAATTCGGCGGAGCAGCGGCAGGCGGCGCAGTTGCGGCAGGCGGCGAAGCGGCAGGCGGAGCACAGGGAGGCGGCGAAGCGGCAGGCGGTGAATAAATATAAAAACGAAAGAGAGGTGAGTCAAATGTTGACGAGATTTGGTAAGAGGGCCCAGACTACCGCGGAATACGCGATCCTTATCGCGTTAATCGTGGGCGCGGTTGTGGCCATGCAAATATATGTAAAAAGGGGCATCCAAGGCAGGGTCAGGGACGTAGTGGATCATGTGGGTATCGGCGGAGATGTAGCGGGCGAAAATGTAGCTTTTACTGCCGCCCAGTATGAGCCGTATTATGCTGCATCCACGACTAATACTACGCAGGATACCGGAGCCAGCGAAGAATTGCAGGCCGGCGGAGGCGTTGACAGGACTTCCGCGTCAAACGTTACCGTAAACAGGACTGTTAACGTTGGTGCTGTGGTTGATGAGGGGGGCGTCTAATAATCTTTAAGTTTAAGGAGGTGAAAAAGATGTTTATCCGTTTGAACAAAAGAGCGCAAAGCACATTAGAGTATGCCGTGATCATCGCGGTTGTCGTAGCGGGGTTAGTG
>JAUYEC010000108.1 GCA_030691585.1 Candidatus Omnitrophota bacterium | reverse complement strand
CATAGTCAATCGTCAACCAGATTTCGTCGTATCGCCCATTAAGTGCCCGAATCTGCCGTAATATCTCTTCTTTACGCTCAGGCAGACTCCAAAGATTATCTTTCATACGATAGTCCATGCTGAGGTATTGTGAACCAAAATGTATCACCCACGCCATTCCCATTTCTTCAACCTTCATACCCCAGTTATAATCAAGGGCATCCGCATCTTCACCAGCCATCTTATCGCTATGTGAATCAAAATTGAAGATAAGCAACCTTTTATTTGGATGAGCCCTATGCCACTCTTCAATTAAAGGTACGATTTGCTCGTGAGAATCTAAAGGAGTAATGACTTCTATGGGAGCATTAACTTCCAAAGCTCCTCCCAAATCAGAATGCTCTTGCGGCAATCCAGTGCCTCCGCCATCTGGTAAGGCATCTGGCGGGCCGGGCGGCTGGGCGTCCGGCGGAGCGATCGGCTGAACAGCAGCATCAGCAGGACCTTTTCTTCCTGGCCCATTGTCTACCATAGAGTTATGACAGAACTGTCCCCTGTCGCCCCGCCCCGCCGGCGCGGCGCCGGCGTTTTTTCTTTCAGATTTACCACCCAAGCCTCCCGGGATCCAACACACCAGCCCCAACGCCCCCATAGTCGCCAGCGCCTCTGGACCGCGGGGATAGAAAAGAGAGCAAATATATTGCAAACCCGTATTGCAATTTAATTGCAATACGGGTTTGCAAAAGGTTGCTCCGAAGTAACAAGCTAATACCAGGAGTAAAACTACAACGCATGCTAAAACAACTACGACGCTGGCGCTGCCGATGCCTTTGCGCCTTATCGCACCACCGCCTAAGCGCTCGTTAATCTTTAATGCTTCATAAACATCTAAATGCCCTACGCCTAATCGTTTGCCTACCGTGCTATCGGTCAACGTCCCGCCAATAACACTCATCCCTGCCGCAAATCCGCTATCTCTGTAGACGGCTCCTCTTAATCCATATAACAACAGAAGTTTCAAATAGGGAAGCCGCGCTGCTTCAAGCATGCTTGAAGCCAAAAATGACACTGCCCCCGGACACCTAGACATACCTGCTACCATATAAAAAAGAGAATTCCCATAACCCACTCTCACCGGATTATTACCGTGCGTTAGTTTTTCTTTTAGATTGCACGCTACGGTTTTATCCGGCTTGACAAAATCAAAATTCCCTCCGGCGTTAATGGCTAAATCCACGAATACACGGCGTTTGGGAAATTTGTCGCTTACTTTTATAATCAATCCTTTATTAATGGTAATAGGGGTTTTCTTTCCGGCAAGCGCTGCTGCACCGATAACAGCATCGGCACCGGCCAAGGCCGATGCTAATTTTGTCCTTTGCCTGTTAGATATAGTCTCCATTTGGCCTGTCTTTATCTTTGCCTGAAATATCCGACGAAGCTCATCCAAATTCCCAGGTAAATCACAAAGCGTAACTGTCGCACCCAGCAAAAGTCCGGCCCCGCAAGCGGCCAAACCT
The DNA here is from genome assembly GCA_030691585.1 of Candidatus Omnitrophota bacterium. Taxonomy (GTDB): domain Bacteria; phylum Omnitrophota; class Gorgyraeia; order Gygaellales; family Profunditerraquicolaceae; genus JAUYEC01. The sequence continues at coordinate 10,466 of JAUYEC010000108.1, read as the reverse complement.
GCTGTACCGGCCCCTGTAATCAATAGGTGCTTTCCTTTAAGGTTTTCTTCTCTGTCAGAATAACTCCAGGGCCGAATATGTAAAATTGCATCCCTGCGTTCCCGATTTCCCCTAACCTTACCCCTGCTAATTCTTTCTTCATCCTCATTGAGATAAATCACTGCCTGAAAAGCTGCCTGAATACCGGAAACAATATTCATTACATCAGAACAAACATGGGTTCTGCCCCTGCGCACCTTAATCATTCTAAGCCAATAAGGAATTATATTGTCCGGGTCAGCAGGGTCAAACAACAAACAGGAATGCGCTTCTGCCTCAATTGCCTCCAGCGCCAGGCAGTCCACCCCCGTAGCGAGAAGCCGCTTAGCCATTTTCCTATCGGAAGCGAAATCAAAAAAACTGATACTGACTTTACCCGGCCCTAAATACGCAAATTCATTAACTCTTTCCCGCCCTGCTCTCATATCTAAAGGCTTATTTACCTTAAGGATTATTACTTGTTTTCCGTCTTTGGCCGCCTGCTCGCCGATTTGCTCCAATTTTTCCCTGTTTTCTATTACCGTTGCGCCGTTCATCCCGTAATATTCATCCTTTGTGCCGCATAAAGCGCCTGCCCGGGATTCAACATATATTTCTAACTTTATCTTATGTTCCCGGGCATACTCTAAAAGTTTTTTCATTCTCCATGGTAACAGCCCCACCCTCCCTTCATTAGGCTTAATCTCGCGCGGGACGAGAATTATTGCGTCTTGTTTTTTGGTTCCTTCAAAAGAAAACGGGGATAACCTCTGCCCGCCGGAAGAAATCAGATTTTCCAATTGGCTGGGAGTGCCGTTTTCCCTTTTTGTGACCATCAGGCCTTGCTGTTTACAGCCATCAATTATCCTAAAAAGAGCCCCCAGGCACATTCTAGGCAATACTTCACGTGAAATTCCCTTTGCCACCTCAAATTCACAACTATCCCATCCTGTTCTGTAGCGGCCTGCTACTGCAAAAGGGCCTTGAAGATTTGTCCCTGTAATAAAAATATCTTCGCGACAATGGTTATCGCCTAAAATAGAGAAGCCGATATCCCAACGTAACTCCCTGGTTGCAGTAGGCAGCCTTAATACATGGATATACCATCCTGTCTCCTCATTAAACGGGCCTAATGCTTCCAAAATAGGCCTTAAAAATTCCGCTTCGTCTAAAGAAGGCGATCGGCCTATTGATAGTAAATGCGGTACCCCGCTTTCGGGGCCAGGCCCGACTATCGCCGGCTGATCCGTTGCTATACAAATAGAGATGCCGGATATACGCGAAGGCCCTTTTTTACCTCTGCCGATACTCGAAGCGCCTCTTTTAACTATCTGCGAGTTATCTTTTTTATCCCGCCCCTCCATCGCGGCGCTGCCGCCTTCGCCTGCATCATCCTGTGTATCCATAAAATGGGCCCCTATATTAAAAGGCGCAGCATGCGCCGGCCTGCTATAAAAGGGATCTGCGGCAATAAATACAGGCATAGCGGCTTTAAAGATACAGCCTAAGAAATCTATTGTATGCAGGATGAATTCCTGGAGGAAACGGTTCTGGCTATCTACATAGAAATGCCCTGCTTCGTGGAAATTGACGTTATATATGGAAAGGAATCTTGCTGCAGGATGATAGGATTTGTTTGGCTGGGCAATGGGAGTATAGAACAATTGAGCCAGTGTCATGGGTGGCGCGCGGGCATAACCTGTATACAATATAAACGCCCTGATAATTAGAATTACCTTTAAGAGGTTCCAGGAAGATATCAGTATAAACGGTACTGCCCAGCCCCAGCCAAAAAGCGCGCCGAAGATATACCCAAACCCAACATGCGCTCCTGCTGCCCACAAAGCGTCAATGGCGCGGCAGGCTGAAAGGACATCTGTGCTCTTTCCTAAATCAGGTATTGTGTCCCCGGAATTCTTCCCGGAATTCTTGCCTTGAAACGTCCTGCCTGTATTATGCGCAATTATAATAGTCGTAAAGTCTCCAAAGAAAAATATCCTAAATGCTGCCTCAAAACCAATTCTGTTTATAATTTTGCTCACATCCCTTTCTTCGCAAGGATACCAATCACTCGAGCATGATCCAAAGGCCAAGCGAGTAAAATACTCCGTGAATCCTTCATTCAGGCCATCCTGCGCATAACCAATAGAATTCGCGTGGATCCCTTCATGACCTATATCTCGAGCCAACTTAAAATTACCGCGTGAACCGCTGTAGAGATCGAAATCCATCAAGATTATACCATAGCCGCTTATCATCTTTCCGTCACAAGCATGCCCTACAACTCTTTTTAAATCGCGGATAAAATAAACATCGGCTAATATACTATGGTAAGGAATGTTATGTTTTGAATAAAACAACCCTAAAACCATATCTGCTTCCGATACGGCTTGTCTTTGGCTTTCGGTTATTTCAGTGGCCCTGTTCGGCCAAGCACGCGCAAGGATCTCGATCTCTCTTGTCAAACCAAACATAGCCCGATCTTCGGTCTCGATCCCTGAATTTATCGCGGCGGCTAATATATCCACGGCATGAGAAATACTGTCTTTTTTAGCATCAAATAATTCGGTCAATCCTACTCTGACTGATTCTGTTTTGATATGTTTAATGAGCCGCGCAGCCAAATTGACTACGTGGCCGGTAACGGAGCCACCGCTCAAACATGCCCTACACTGTGAATAACCTTCTTCCGCAGGCGTCCGCCCCGCCGGCGCGGTACTGCTTGGTACATTCAACTCATCCATTGAATGCTGCATCGGTTGGATATTTGTTTCAGACGGTGCGGTTTGCCTGCAGCTGCAGGCTCTTACGCTAACAGCTGCAGGCATAGCTCTAGGAAAGAAACAACCAAATATATCCAAGGTGTGCGCAGTGAATTCCTGCATGAGAGGATGGCAATCGGGATTTATAAACAAGTGGCAGGTTTCATGGAAAAAAACATTATATATAGGAAGAAGATATTTTGAGGCAGGATGGGTATAACCGTTTGGATTAGCGATTGGTTTATAAAGCATTTGATGCAGTGTCATTGGCGGGCCGTGGCCAAATATTATATAAATACCGTATGCTCCTATGATCAGCGCTACCTTTAAGAGGTTCCAGACAAAAAGGATCTTAAACGGCACCGCCCAGTTCCAGCCAAAAAGGGCTCCAAATAACAACCATACCGTAAAATACACTCCAAATATCCATAAAGGATCAATGGCGCGGCAGTTTTTAGGTGTATTTGGCAAACCGTTGTTTTTATTAGGCTTAGAGCTATCAGGGATGGCACCTGGGGGAACGTCCCCATTTACCCCGTTTGCTAATCTCTTTCGCACATTAAGACGCCATCCATAACCGCTCGACTCATACCATTCCATCCTCTTAAGGATCTGCCCCCGCCATAGCCACAGCTGCTTAGAAAAAATTTCATCATCCTTGGTAAATCTATATTTTTCAAGAAGCTCATCCGGATTACAATACTGACCTGCATCGTCAGCTACATCATCAGTAATCAAGAAACCTTCTTCTTTTATTGCTCGTGCAATTGTAGGCAAATAATCTGCGTAGCGCTGAGGCATATTTCCTGCTGCTTTCTGATAGTAAAAATGGATTCCTTCATAGAATCCGATTCTATTTTTATTATCAGGATTTACCATTCCCCTTATACTCATGAAAAGGCCTACAGGAGCGAAATCAATCAGCTTATTCTCTACGGGGCGGGTATCAAGCCCAAATTTTCTGGCTGCCCGCAAATCTTGCGCGTCAAGAATCCTATCAATCATTGCTCTCGATCTTGACAGTTTTTCTTTCTGCCTCTCCGGCGCGGCGCGGCGGCTATCTCCAGATACTCTCATCCCACCCGCCATACAAACTAACCCCAACAACCATCCTGAGTCAGCGTATTGCGCCAATCCTTGCGCAGCCGCGGCGGCGGGGGGGTGGAATAATCCGGCAATCTGCGGCCAGAGTAAAATTAGCGTCAAAATCCCTAATATCGTAATTACACCCCGAGCAGTTTTAGCTTGACGAATATAGCGATTAAGGATATACTTGGTTTCAATAAGGAGGGATTTAATATGCGGAACAATATCGCGCTGGAACTCAGCCCAAATCAAATAGAGGAATTGGTGGAAAGATTGCCGCTGGAGGAGAAGATCATCCTGGCGCGGAAGCTCACCCTGGAGACCTGGCAGGCCCGTTTCAAAAGCCTTATCTCCGGCATAGACCGGCGCCTGAAGAATCGCAGGGCCATCTCTAACTCTAAAATTGTGAGCATTGTAAAACGAGTACGCAGGCGTAATTATGCTCCGGGCCGTCATTGATACCAATATCTGGATCAGCGCGCTGATGAGGAGCACGCTTACCAGGCCCATACTTGAAGCGTTCGTCAAGGGCAGATTCACGCCTGTCATATCCGAAGAACTGCTCAAAGAACTCAACGACACATTAAACGAACCTGAAGTAGCCAAGCTCATCCGGCCTGACGAGACCAAAGAACTGATCGCCCTGATCAGCGAAAAGAGCCAAAAGCTAAAAACTACGCTAAAAATCAACGCGTGCAGGGATGCCGACGATAATTTCCTTCTTGCATTACTTACACAATCAAAAAGCCCTTTAGTTACCCTGGATAAGGACTTGCTGATTTTGGCTGATAAGTTTGATATCCTCCCACCCAGAGAATTCCTGAGACGGCTTAAATAATTCAAACTTGCTACACCTGCTGCCGGTAACGCCTGCCCCACCGGCGCGGCGGGGCCGCGTTTTGTATTCCTGGCCCTGCCCATGTTAAAGGGCAGCAGCACCATTCCTTTATATCGCCGCATTTCAGGCGGAATTCCTGAATTGGGCATTGTGCCGCCAGAATTCTTATCCCCAGGATTCTTATCCCGGTAAAAGAAATTGCCTGGTCGTCTGTCAGGAACAGGTTTTCTCTGTACAGGAACGTCAGGGTTGCGATTGCTGCCGCTTTTTATCCTTTCAAGAAGCTCATCGATAAAATTTTGACGGGCAGGATCTCCCGGCTCAACAGGGACTTCTTCCCATCCGCCGTTATCCTCTTGGCGAACGCTATCTTCTCTGTAATTACCCCATTCAAAAAAATCCCCCAATTTCTCATTTCCATTGGCCCGGCCCTGGTCCTCTTGCCCTTGTTGTATATCCGCCGGTTGAGCTTCTTCTCGATCAGCCCATTTCACTGCTGTTGATATTAGACTGCCTGCTTTATCAAATTTTAATCTAATCTGACTGCCATCCGGTGTTGTAGCCAAAATGGTATCTTCATCAGCCGTCCCTGGAAATCCCTGCGCGGAAATCCACCATGCTGGTATTTCTACTCCATACTCTTCTTTAATTAACCGGCTAGCCAGATCAGGGGCTTTTTCTTCCATATCTCTATCATTTTTACCCGGATTACTCGAATCCGATCCGTCGGATCCCAGCGCTCTGGGATTTTCTTTTTGTTCTATGAAATGCTTTTTTAATTTACTGGTGGTGAAGCAATCTATGAGACCGATTATAATGCAGACTGAGATGATAAATACAATTATCCTCTTCCACCACGCTGTTTTTCCCGCATGAGAATCATTTGTTATATTAGAATTCGGGTTTTTCCCGGGCCCCTCCGGCGCGGCGTGGTTTAACCAGCATGTCTTTATTTCTTCTTCGATCTGCGGCTGCATCGCTAAAGCGCTGCCTATCCGCTCGCCTATCGCCGCAAGCAAACCCTCATATGTTATATCTGGTTTTTCTGCGCAAATTTCTCCTACAATATAAGGGATATTCGGCATAGGCGAACCAAAAACGGACCCGTCTTCATCGCTTGTCGTATCTTGTCGCCCGCCTCTTCCCGCGCCGCCTAAATTACGTATTGTGTCCCCGGAATTCCCGGAATTCCCGGAATTCCGATAAAACTCGAGGATCCGCTCTGCATCCTCTCTGAAGCTCATATGAAGCGTGTCTCTATATATAAGTCCTGAGAGATCGAGACCTAATCCGCTGACATATCTTTCGTACGCTTCATCGTCTGTAATATCCAAAACAATGGCCCTCATGTGTCGAGGGTCGCTCATATACCAGGATAAGTATTCGGCCGTAGGCACAACGGTAAACGCATCTAGTTTGTAGGCCGGCTCAGGAAACCCGAGATCAAACTGTCCATCCATGAGACTTGCGTAACCCCGCCGGCCGGTCCTGGTCCTAAATTCTATCCAGGCATGATATGAAGTCGGAAAAGCCCTATAAGACCGTGGCCCCGCGACAGCTACACGGCATTCAATAATATCTGCCGGAAATTTTGTTTCCATAAGCTTTTGAACGACCAAAGACGCCGCAGCACAAACCTGTGGATAGGAAGTGTCGTGGCGCCTTAACTGCTGCAAAGACTGCTGTAGCTTGAAATTCTCCCCTGCGAGAAAATCCCGCACAAAGACTATAATGGAATCCTCGGGTGTTTGCGAGGCGACGGCAGGCGGACTGGAAATTAGAAGATGCGAAGACGCAGGGATACTTGTTGCTTCGGAGCCCGGATATTCGGATACTCGATCTATCTCCCCTGCCCAGGACGGCGCACCCTGAAGATAATCTAACGACGAAAACCCGAACCAAGAATTATGTCCTAATATCACGGAGCTTCGATACTTTTGTGGTCCCCCAAGCATATACGGTGATATCAGGGTGCTACGATACTCTGGGGCCGGTGAGCTTATCTTAGGCGGTCCAACTGAATTTTCCTCCCCCGCCGGCGCGACGGACTGCTTCTTCGGCCCTGGTGAGACCTCGGGTCCTATGGCGCCAACTGCACAGCCACGATTGCCATGGATCAGGCCGGCCAGGACTATGCCTAAAACGCCAAAAACAAATAGTTCAACCGACATTAAAACCAACGGTAATTTAATGCCGCAGAGAAGATAAAGAATAATCCCGTCAAAAATAAAATAGCCGAAAAATATCGCCATTCCCGACCAAGCGACCACTTTCGGCACAAAAGAAGAAATTTTCGCAGGCTTCGCCCGGTTGATAGTATAAAGGTTGATAATATATATCCAGATAATGGTCCAGCATAGTTCTACCGGGGCTATCGCAGAAACCATATCTCCGGCGGCGGCAACGCGGTTTAAGTTACGAAAATGAACGGCACACCAGATCGGCCGGCCGAATATGACCAAAAGAAGCTGGCCGTACATCCCTTCCTGCCAAATCTCGCTTAATAAGGTTCTTCTCTCTTTTAATAGGGTTCTTATGTTCTTACCGGCCATCCGGCCTTTTTTCCACTTATCGTATAACCCTGAAATAAACATGGTCCAAAGCGTACTGGAAACAGCACCGGCTGTCTGATCCACAGCTACTCTGCAAATCTTTCCAGATAACGCCTGATTGGGAATAAGCGCCGGGTAGGATGCATAAAACCAGCCCCAAACTATGCTAAAAAACAAGCCGTAGGCAACAACAACCAAGGTAATTTTTATGAAATCAAACTTCTGCTGTTGTTCTTTAAGCCGGCTGAAACATTGTGACAAAAATTCGGCTAAGCCAAAATATAGCATCATATTTACCGCGGGCGGGAGTACACGCAAAATAGACGGGAACCAAAGATTTGCCGCCATGGCAAATCCGCCGGTGAGCAGGATGACCAGAATAAAAACTGAATTGTAATGCGCCCTTAGGAAAGATACTGCCTGTATTCTTAATTGTGGATTCGGCTTCCACCAATACCAATAAAGTAATCCGATGATTATCCCTAAAACCAGTAACACGGCTAGTGCCGGCGGAAAAGATGAAAAAATCCCGGCTTGCATTATTTTCCCCGCTACTAACGGCGGGGCAACGCCGCTTTTGCCTGTCCTGGCCAAATAGATGCATATTCCAACGGCGGCCATACAGATACCCGAAACTATGCGAACTATGCGGGACGTTCCCCCAGGTGCCACCCTTCCTCCTCCTAACTCATTGTGCGACGGAGGATTAAAAATATCATTTCCTCCATTGTCCGTACCCGCCTGCGCGGCGGCGGCATGAACGCCTATTATTGGCCTTTCCGATTCACTGTGGCGGTGTCCGCCTTGGCCGGCATCTTTGACTGCGCCCCTGAATTCTCCCTGATCGGAAAGTTTTTGAAAAACAATAACGGTATTGTAAATTTCTGGAGTTGAGCCTGGGTAAGTTTTATAATACCCGCTTTGATTTCTATTAAACCGCCCATCTTTACCCACGTGACCGGCAAAAACATTCCATTTGCCTTCTTGCTTTTTAACAACTTGAAGTAGATTGACTATTAACTTTGCGTTATCTACATCTTTCAACATCACAGCCTTTATCAAGTCGGTAAATTCCATCTGTTGAGGAGAGCTCCGTCCTTCCTGGACTAAGCATTCCACCGGTTGGACCAAAATTAATTGTCCTCCGGGCTCAACAAGGTCAAAAATCTGCTCAACCCATTCTTGTGATAAATCCTTAACCCAATGAGCCACATTTTGCAGTCTGATCGTTCCAACCTTTACGGGAACCGTCTTTTTAGACGCCGTTCTGATATCCACATCAAGCACTTGAATATTACCTAAATTCAATATCCGGTTAAGCGTATGCCAAAAATGCAGAATAAACGGAGAAATATCGGTAAGCAGAACGGGTCGCTTGGGTGAATGCTCTAATATCTCAGGCAGATAATCTTCAAAATTGGTACCAGTAGCAAGATCAAGATAGACGTAATCAGAAGTATTGACCGCAGACGCGGGCTTCCAGTAATAAATCAATCTATTCACCAGCCTTCTATGCTTTCTTCCCAGATGAATAATATCGAGAGCCTGGATTGCTGACCTAAAAGCCGTACAGTCTACCGCCATTTCGTCAAATACGCTTAACCCTTTGTCCGGCTGCTTAATATTAGAACATTGCACGATCTTCTCGACCAAGCCGGATATCCGGTTGTCAGTCATAACCCGTTCTACCTGGTGAAGCGCTTCCGGAGTTAAACGCAGGCCCGTGATAAGGAACGGATCTCTCCTGAGTTCATCTACAATCAACCCGCCTTTCCAATTCTTTGCCGGGGAATTCATCATGTATCCATAGACTTCAGCCACATAATTTGCAAACACAATATCAGGGTTGTTGTTTATCTGTTCTATGAATTTTCTTTCATCCGGATAGGCGTCTAGAAATTGTCCGGTAATTTTTTGGTTCAGGGCGCCTCTTTCGGTTATTATTTTATTTAGGGTTTCCGTCCAATCTCTCTGGCGCGCCGGACTTACAACTTTATCCAGCACCTTTGAGGCGGAATATACGGCCGCGGCAGCCCCTAATCCTAAAACCGTAAAAAATTTTCTTCGGCTAATCCCAATCTTAAATGAATCCGCAATTGCCTCTTGATGATGTCTTTTTACTCCAGCTATTCCGATCTCTTGTAATTTTTTCTGGAATGCACTACGATTATCATATGGCCTATGCCCATAAATCCACTGCGCCAGATGAGTTATTGTTCCTTCATCCAAATCCGCTAATTTTGCGTTATTCGCCAAATGGCTCTGGATCACCCTTAAATTAGCTCTATTAATATTCGGCTTAGGATCAGATACGCAATCTTTTCCGTCGCCATTCACGCCCCCCAGCGGCGCGGCGGGCTGCTTCCTCGGCCCTGGTAAAACCTCAGGTTCCATGGCGCCAACTGCACGGCCATGATTGCCGTGAATCAGACCAGCCAGGGCTATGCCTAAAACGCCAAAAACAAATAGTTCAACCGACATTAAAACCAACGGTAATTTAAAGCCACAGAGAAGATAAAGGATGATCCCGTCCAAAATAAAATAGCCGAAAAATATCGCCATTCCGGAATCGGCGACCATTTTTGGCACAAAGGAGGAAATTTTCACGGGGTTTGCCCGATTGATAACATATATCCAGATAATGGTCCAGCATAGCTCTACTACGGCTACCGCAGAAACCATATCTCCGGCGGTGGCAACGCGGTTTAAGTTAAAATAATGCACGATGCACCAGATCGGCCGTCCGAATACGACCAAAATAAGCAGGCCGTACATCCCTTCCTGCCAAATCTCACTTAACAAGGTTCTTCTCTCTTTTAGCAAGATTCTTATGTTCTTACCGGCCATTTGGCCTTTTTTCCACTTATCGTATAACCCAGAAATAAGCATGGTCCAAAGCGTGCTGGAAACAGCACCCGCTGTCTGGTCTACGGCTACCCTGCAAATCTTTCCGGATAACGCCTCATTGGGAATAAGCGCCGGGTAAGACGCGTAAAACCAGCCCCAGACTATGCTGAAAAACCAACCATAAGCGAGAATGACCACGCCCAATTTTATGAAATCAAATCTGTCCTGCCGGCCTTTAATCCGGCTGAAACACTGCGATATAAATTCGGCTAATCCAAAATAAAGCATCATATTCCCGGCGGGAGAAAGAATTTGCAGAATAGCAGGGAACCAGAAATTAGCCATTGCGGCAAATCCGGCGGT
>JAUYEC010000051.1 GCA_030691585.1 Candidatus Omnitrophota bacterium | reverse complement strand
ATTCTTCAGGATAAAACATTAGCCGATCGTATCAACAATAGCGGTAAAAAGTTCGTGAATATGCTCAAGAAACTCCAAAATAAATACGTTGAGATTGGAGATGTTTCAGGGTTGGGCTTGGCTCTTCGCCTTGAGGTTTGCGAAAAAGACGGCATAACCCCGAATAGGCGCCTGACGGACGAGATATTCCAGGCAGGGCTTGATGGCGGGCTGGAATATAAAGGAAAGAAATACGGTTTAGTGCTGGACGTCGGCGGTTATTTTAAGAACGCTTTTACTTTGGCCCCTTCCTTTTACATTACCGATGAAGAAATTGGAATGGCGTATAAGTTTTTAGATGAATTATTCGGCCGTTTTACCTCCTAAAAAACGCTGAATAGGAAATTATTAGCCCCTGGCTTCCTTAGCCTGCAAAGGCCTAAGGAAACCAGGGGTTTTTGTTGACCTCCCCGCAAAAAAAATACTTGACAACAATATGCCTAATGCATATAATTGTATGCAGTAAAGATACAATTATATGCATAAAGTATATAACTCTTAAAGGCGGATAATGCAGTTTTCAAAGAACACTATCAGGCTCCTGAAATTATTTTACGCCCACCCCGAGCAGCAATACTATATACAGGAGCTTGGCCGCATCTTAAAAACCAAGCCCGGAGTCTTCCAGCGGACACTTTATAATCTTGAAAAACAGGGAGTGCTCCAGAGTAATTATAAAGCCAACGCCAGGTATTTCTGCGCCAATAAAGATTATACTTTTTACAAAGAATACAAGACCATTGTTTCAAAACTGGCGGGTGTGGCCTTAGCCGCGCTTATTTTTATGCTTTCGCAAGCGGTTTGCGGCTATTGCCAGGAAGGGTTGGCGCAAGGGATGACGCTTTCAACGCTGACCGACACGATTAAGATCGCCTACGCCAATAACAAAGATATCCGTATCCAGGAATACGGGTTGAAGGTCTCCGATGCCGACATCCTGCAGGCATGGAGCGCTTTTCTGCCTAAAGTGGACCTTAACACGGGTTACACTCATAACGGCGCCGTTTTGACAAGTAACCTCCACACAAAAAAGGATATTGGAATATTTACCGGGTATAAGGACAATAACACCGCCGGTGTAAGCGTCGCTAATAATATTTACAGCGGCGGGGCCAACACCGCGGCCTTGCGCCAGGCCCAGCTGGGTTTAATAAGCCAGATGGAGACTTTGCGCGCCACAAAACTTAATGTGGAAATGGACGCAAAGCGCCTTTATTACGGCTTGCTCTTGGCTTATGAAACCAAACGCATTGCAGAGGACCTGGTCACTCAAGCGCAGGGCCATTATGAACAGGTCCTGGCCAAGTTCCAGCAGGGCACATCTTCCAGGTTTGATGTCCTGCAATCAAAGGTGCAGGTGTCGTTATTGATGCCGCAGTTGATCAACGCGCAGAATTCCATAGACCTGATCATCGCGGAAATGGATAAATTGCTGGGTTTAAAAGTCGGCGAGAGTATAGTTATTAACGACATGCTGCTTTATGCTCCGGTAGAAATAAAAGAGGGCGATTTTTTAAAAGAGGCGTATTTAAATGAGCCGGAGATGATCTTAAAATCCTTAGGTATTGACATCAGCAAGTGGGCGATCAAATACGCCCGGTCCGGCTGGCTGCCGCAGGTGAATGCCGACGCGCAATACCAGTTTACATCTAATAATACGGCAAATATGTTTAATAACCGGCACAGTAATTGGAATATAGGTTTTACGGTAAGCTGGGCCATATTTGACGGATTTTCCACAAAGGCCAAAGTTGACGGCGCCAAAGCCAAATATATGCAATCGGTCATAGGAAAAGAGAACTTGGCTGATCAGGTTGCCGTGGATATCAGGCAGGCCTGCCTTGACATGAGCCAGGCGGCAGCGGTGATAAAATCCCAACAGGATAACCTGGAGGACGCCAAAGAGGCGCTGGAGATTTCATACGTGCGTTACAATAACGGCGTAGGCATAAATTTAGATGTCTTGGACGCCCAGGTTTCTTTAGCCAATGTCCAAAAAACCCTGGCTGAAGGAATGTATGATTATATTATGGCAAAGGCCAAACTTGACAGGACTATGGGCAGGAGCTCGTTAGATATCACCCGGCCATAGCGGATTGGCCGGTGTGCCCTTGTGGGCAGGAGGCAAAATGAAAAAGAAAAAAAGATTACTGATCATCCTTGGTATTTTAGCCGTGGTTGCAGGTGCCGTGGCCGCCTATTTAATAATTAGAGACGGCGCCATCAAAAAACCGATCAAGGTTTCCGGCAACATTGAGGGAGATGATGTGCGCATATCTTTCAGGGTGGAGGGCCAGATCACCGAGCTATTGACCGATGAAGGCATGGTCGTAAAGAAAAACGATATCGTCGCCCGCCTGAATAAAGACGAATTGAGCAAGGTAAAGGCAGAGGCGGAAGCAGCGTTAAAACTTGCGCGTTACCAGTATAAACTGGACCGCGATGATTATGTCCGCGCGGAGAACCTGCTTAAGGCGGGCGCCATATCCGCTCAACAGCGCGACGCGGCCAAGACTAAGGCCAGCACGGACCTGGCCAACATCAAGCAATTGCGCGCTTCTTTGGAATTAGCCAACACGAAATTGGGTTGGACCGATTTGGCCAGCCCGCTTGACGGCTACGTCCTGGTGAAAAGTTCCCTGCCCGGAGAAGTGGTGCAGCCTGGTACACCGGTTTTTACTGCCGTGAACCTTGATGATATCTGGGTCACCGCTTACCTTGCTGAAACCGACCTGGGCAGAGTCAAGCTTGGCCAAAAGGCCTATGTCGCTACAGACAGTTATAAAGGTAAGAAATATGACGGTTGGATCTCTTTTATATCCAGCCAGACCGAGTTTACCCCGAAATACATCCAGACTACCGAAGAAAGGGTCAAATACGTTTACCGGATAAAGGTCAGAGTGGATAATTCCAGTTTGGACTTGAAGCCCGGTATGCCGGCGGATGCCTACATTACCGTTGAATAAGACCTGCTAATGATCACCATAAAGACAGAGAATCTTACAAAAAAATTCGGCAGCCTTATCGCCGTAGATAAGCTTAATCTGGAGGTCAGTGAAGGCGAAATATTCGGGTTAGTTGGCCCTGACGGCGCCGGAAAGACCACCACCATGCGGCTTTTAACCGGGATAATGGACCCCACCGAGGGACAGGCCTGGGTTTATGGTAAGCATACGGTAAAAGAGGCCGAGCCGTTAAAAGAGCACATCGCCTATATGTCGCAGCGTTTCGGGCTCTATGAAGAATTGACGGTGATGGAGAACATCAATTTTTACGCCGATGTTTACGGCGTGGCCAACGATAAACGCGCGGAATCCATTGACCGCCTGCTGGGTTTTTCCGGCTTGCTGCCTTTTAAACAGCGCTTAGCCGGTAAACTTTCCGGCGGCATGAAACAGAAACTGGGCCTGGCCTGTTCCCTGATACATACGCCTAAGGTCCTGTTCTTAGACGAGCCGACAAACGGCGTTGACCCGGTCTCGCGTAGGGATTTCTGGAAAATACTCTATGAGCTGTTAAAGGAAAAGGTGACCATATTTTGCTCTACCTGCTATCTTGATGAAGCCGAGCGCTGCCACAGGGTAGGCCTGATGCACAAGGGAGAGCTCTTGCGCTGCGATTATCCGGTTAATATAAAAAAGGAATGTAACGTCAAGACGCTGGAGGAGGCGTTTGTGATGATAATTAAACAATATGAGGGGGCCGTGAAAACGTAGGGACAGGTTTTAAACCTGTCCCTACAATCGGATATCAGGATATTCTAACTATGGATCCAACCAATATCGCGGTAAGCGTAACCAACCTGGAAAAAAAATTCGGGGTTTTTACCGCGGTTAATTCGATCAATTTCGAGGTCACCAGAGGCGAGATCTTTGGTTTTCTGGGGCCAAACGGCGCCGGGAAATCCACGACCATCCGCATGCTCTGCGGGATCATCTCACCCACATCCGGCAGCGGCTTGGTCGGCGGATATGACATTATAAAAGAGCAGATCAAGATCAAAGAGCATATCGGTTATATGTCGCAGAAATTCTCCCTCTATAATGACCTGACCGTGGAAGAGAACATCAATTTTTACTGCGGCATATATTCTATCCCGGCCAAAGAAAGGAAAGAACGTTTTCAATCGGCAATACGCACCGCCGGCCTTGATGGTATGGAATCCCGCATCACCGCTACCCTTGCCGGCGGCTGGAAACAGCGCCTGGCCCTGGGCTGCGCGCTCTTGCACAGGCCGAGGATCATCTTCTTAGATGAGCCGACTTCCGGGGTGGACCCGATTACCCGCGCCAGTTTCTGGGAGACTATCAAGCAGCTATCCGGTATAGGTGTAACAGTTTTTGTGACCACGCATTATATGGATGAGGCGGAAAATTGCGGCCGGATGGTGCTTATTTATCATGGCACCATCATTGCCCAGGGCAGCCCGCAGGAGATGAAGACCAAGAATATGAAGGATGAAGTATTGGATATTGTCCTGCC
>JAUYEC010000009.1 GCA_030691585.1 Candidatus Omnitrophota bacterium | reverse complement strand
CCGGAGACATTGGGTTTCTTGGCCAGGGAGTCTTTGGGTGAGTCTTTTTGTTTAGCGAGCCTTTTCATGAAAAAATTAGCTTATCTTATCTACGCCGTCCAAATAGGGCCGCAGGGCATGCGGGATCATTATTGTGCCGTCAGACTGTTGGTAATTCTCTAAAATGGCGATGACCGTGCGCGCCAGGGCCACGCCGGAGCCATTCAGGGTGTGCACGTAATCCGTCGTCCGTCGTTCGTTTACCCCGAGCGACTTGTGGTGAGCGAAGTCGGACCGAGTCGAGGGGTCGTTCGTCGTCCGTTTAAATTTGATATTGGCGCGCCGCGCCTGGAAAGCCTCAAAATTTGAACAACTGGACACCTCCAGCCATTTGTCCGCTCCGGCGGCGTATGCCTCCAGGTCATAACATTTGCTGGCGGAAAAACTGAGGTCCTGAGTAGAAAGCATGAGCACGCGGTACGGCAGGCCCAACGCCTGCAGAACATCTTCGGCATTGCCGACTAACTTTTCCAGCTCATCATAAGAATCCTCGGGCCGGACAAACTTGACCATTTCAATCTTATCAAACTGGTGCACACGGTTTAGGCCACGGGTGTCTTTGCCGTAAGAACCAGCCTCCCAGCGAAAACATGCTGTATAGGCAGTGTAATAAATGGGCAGGTCTTTTTCATCAAGCGTTTCATCGCGGAAAATATTGGTTACCGGGACTTCCGCCGTAGGAATAAGATATAAATCGTCGTCTTTAAGCCGGTACATATCCTCTTCCATCTTGGGTAGTTGTCCGGTACCGATCATCGAGGTGCGGTTGACTAAGAACGGTGGAAAGATCTCGGTGTAGCCGTGCTTTTTAGTGTGCAGGTCAAGCATAAAATTTATCAATGCCCGCTCTAGCTTAGCGCCCCAGCCCTTAAAAAGAATAAAATTTGGGCCGGTAATCTTGGTGGCGCGCGCCAAGTCAATAATATCCAATTTGTGGCCCAGCTCGATATGCCCCAGCGGCTTAAAGCCGAATTTCGGCGGCTCTCCCCAGGTGCGCACGATCTTGTTATGGGAGGGGTCGCCGCGCGGAATAGACGGATGCGGGATGTTCGGAATAGACAGGACGACTTTCTGCAGGCTCTCTTCGGACTGCTTGAGCACTGCTTCCAGGCCATCAATCTTCTCGGCGGTCTCCTTCATTGAAGCGATGGTCTGCTTGGCGTCCTTTTTGGCCTTGAGCAAAGCGGTGATCTCGCTGTTGGCCTGGTTCTTCTTGGCACGCAAAGCCTCTAATTCTGCCAGGGCCTTGCGCCGGTTGCTATCCACGGCAGTAACGCCGTCGATGTCCAGGCTAAGGTTACGATCCTTTAAAGCTTGTTTTACTACTTCGGGATTCTCACGAATGAATTTTAAATCCAGCATATTTTATCCTTTTCCTCCTACGCCCTTTGATAGACATATAATAGCTATGGTGGGCTTCGGAGGATTTCGACTAGCCCTTGATAACACCTAGCGGTCTCATACGGCAGACGCGCTTGGAGATACCGGCGTTATGCACCACGTCGACCACATCGTTAACATCTTTATACGCCTCCGGCGCTTCCTCGACGATAGTCTCGCGCCCCGAGGCCTTTACAATTATACCTTTAGACTCCAGTTCTTTCAATAGAGTATTTTGATTAATGGTCCGAATGGCTGCGGTGCGCGATTTGAGGCGTCCGGCACCGTGACATGTGCTGCCAAAGGTCTCTTCCTCCGCTTTTTTTGTTCCGACTAACAAGTAAGAATTTCTGCCCATGTCCCCGGGGATAATCACCGGCTGACCGGTTTGCTTGTATCTTTCGGGGAGTGCCGGATGCCCCGGGCCGAAAGCACGGGTGGCGCCTTTCCTATGCACGCAGAGTTTTTTTTCTTTACCGTCTATGGTGTATTTCTCGATTTTAGCGATGTTGTGCGCCACGTCATAAATTAGATGCATACCTAGTTTTTCCCAAGGCTTGCCGAAGACTTTCTCAAAAGAAAGCCGCGCCAGATGCATCAGGCACTGCCGGTTTGCCCAGGCATAGTTAGCAGCGCAACGCATTGCCGATAAATAAGCCTGGCCCTCGAGAGAATTTACCGGCGCGCAGGAGAGCTGGCGGTCAGGCACGTTGATATTGTATTTCTGCAGGCAATGCACCATATTTCTAGTGTAATCGTCGCAAACCTGATAGCCCAGGCCGCGCGAACCGGAATGGATCATCAACATCACCTGGCCCTGGTCCAGGCCAAAAGTGTCGCAAAGCTTGGCGTCATAAAGCTGGTCAATCACCTGAATTTCCAGGAAATGGTTGCCCGAGCCCAATGTGCCGGATTGGGCCTTACCGCGCTCGTAGGCGCGGTCTGAGACCGCGTCCGGGTCGGCGCCGGAGATAGCGCCGTTCTCCTCGGTACATTCCAGGTCATCCTGGATGCCGTAGCCTTTTGATACTGCCCACTGCGCGCCCTTGAGCAGGATCTCTTTTTCTTCTTTAGCGCTGACTCTGATATCGCCTTTTGAACCAACGCCCGCCGGGACATCAGAAAATAATCTATAGACGAGATCCTTGAGTTTGTCTTTTACCTCCTCAAGACGCAGGTCGGTCCTGACCAACCTGATCCCGCAATTGATATCAAAACCGACTCCGCCGGGTGAAATAACACCGCCCTCTTCGATGTCGGTGGCCGCCACGCCGCCGATACAGAACCCGTAGCCCCAATGTATATCCGGCATGGCCATAGAAGCCCTGACGATACCAGGCAGAAATGCAACGTTGGCCACCTGCTCAATGGCCTTGTCGCGATAAATGTCCTTGAGCAATTTCTCGTCGGCGTAGATGATGCCCGGAACGCGCATCCCCGGCTTATAGGTCTTAGGGATGCGCCAGCGATAATCGTCTATTTTTTCAAGCGGTTCTTCAGACATCAAAGATTACCTATGCGGTCCAGCCGGACTTGTCATTTTGAACTTTTAACTCGTGATATGTCGCGGCTTTAATTTCCGTATTCACTTTGTAATTTTTTATGTCACTGCCTATGGCTACTGCGTCCACTTCGTTATTCTCCATCTTCTCTATGCGCAGGTCCTCAAAAATGACACCCTCTGCAGCCGAGAGCGAAAGCAATTCATTGAGCCAGTTGACAAATAACTCCTCAATATCAGCGCCTTTCTGGCCAATGGATATTTTGTGCTGCTGTTTGTCCTTGGTGGGAAGTTTTTGCGCGGAAAGCTCAAACAAAGCCAGCCCCGCGGCCTTAAAAAGCCCGGATAAATCCTTTGCTTTAACCCTGATGCCGATGTCCGCGGTGTGTTCGATAACTTCGTAATGTTTAGCCATCTCTTCGATCCTCCCTGATTATTAAAAAAAGGGGACAGTTTTGTTTGCAAAACTGTCCCCTTTTGCGCCAGGAGTTACCCCCTTTATTTGGTGGGCCATGCAGGGCTTGAACCTGCCACCACCTGATTAAGAGTCAGATGCTCTACCAAATGAGCTAATGGCCCAAACTTTTTTTACTTACACCTTCGATACTGCCGAGTATCCTGTATAGAAGATCTTTATTACAAATCTCCACTTTTATAGTTCCGTTATAAAGAATATTTTTGCGGTGACCGGTGCCTTCATTTTTTATATAACTTTTACCGAATTATGACACCGGTAATTTAATTACATCGGACCAGAATTCTTTTATTTGAAGTTCATTTTGTCCAGAATGGATATTGAGATAAACTTTGAATTTAGCGTCTGGAACACCGTATATTTCCCTAAACCACTTCATCACAAAACGTATCATTTCCGGGTCGGAATTAGACACGCCGACGTGGTGCTTCTTGTTACCTTCCGCCCAGTATAACATCAATCCGGCTAATTTTAATTTGTCCCTTGTCAAAGAATCTATTTCGAGTCTTGCTTTTTCCTTGATATCATCAACTTCTTTTTGGCGCCGCATCTGTGTTGCCTTTGACCCGGCGAGCCTTCCTCTATAATTCCCATCCCTAAAAAGATCATTTAATCTTTCCTTTTGAACCGAAGTCAACTCTATATCTTTGCACCAATCGCTGACAGTGCTTTTTGAAATCGTAAAGGGCGTTTTTTGCCCTATCTCTTTATAGCTGAAACCCTGTCCCCGCAAATCCCTGACTAACTCTTTTTTCTCCCAATTCTTCATAGTAGATTATTCTGAACCGCCAAAATACCGCCTAGAAAGATAATAAATTATACCACAAATGCCGTATTTTTGAAGGCTATTTTGCTGAGCTTTTTAATCTAAAACTACAGCCCCAAAGGCTTCCACTTAAATGCAGTTATAATAATGTAAATTCCGACAAAAAGATATGCGAGACTAAAAAACCAATACTGAAAAGGTGATTCATGTCGCTTTATTATTCTTCCGCATCTACCAAAAGTGTAAACCACGCCGCTGCAAAAACTAATAATAGCATTACCGAGAAAAAATAGAGAAGCAAACAGTAAAGGAGAATAAAGCAGCACTATGACCACGGGATTTTTACTTGTCTCCAATGGTTCTGTAGAATTAACGCTCCAGGCTAAAATAGCAACGACAGACAATATACTCCCTAAAAAGAAGGAAAAAAGAATCAATCCCCAATACGAATTCGGTGAATCAACCTTCCATTCAAATTTTATAGGTTTCGTAAGCTCTGCCCACTTCTTATTCATCTTCCATCCTCCTTCTTCTCAGCTGTTTCGATCAGTGACGGGTGACGAGGCACGTTTGAGCAACATGTAGGTTATGCGAGCGGCCATGGTGCCCCTCGCTCTTGCTTGCCGAGGCGAGCGAGCATAAACTCCAAGCAAGCATTTCCTCGGCGGGGAAATGCGAGTGGTGCTGCGAAAATGCGCCTGGGCCGAGTCGAACGGCCAACGCCTAGCTCCGAAGGCTAGCGTCCTCCTACGCCCTTTGATAGACAAGTAGTAGATATGACGAGCTTCGGAGGACTATGCGCCCAGGAGGAATCGAACCTCCAACCCTCTGCTCCGAAGGCAGATGCTCTATCCAATTGAGCTATGGGCGCGCAATCTTTTTGGTGGTAGCGAAATCCCGCAACGATCTAGGCGGGATTGAGCTATGGGCGCGTCACTGAAAATCCCCACATTCGGAAACATTGTAGGGACAGGTTTCAAACCTGTCCCTACAGAAAAAGTTATATTATTTCCGCCCTGTCGCCTAAGATTTCTTTTATCTTCTCAAGCTTCCTTTTATCCGCTGACGAGACGCCTTCCACGGCTGTGGCGCGCACCGGGGAATTTAACTGGATCTTATCCGGCCGGATGAGCTCAACATACTCTTGAAGCTTCCTGATATGGCGCAGGTCATCATTTACGCCGGAAACTACCATCACTTCAAGCCAAATCTTACCTTTATATTCCTTACGCAGGGCGATGAGCCCGGCTATAATAT
>JAUYEC010000167.1 GCA_030691585.1 Candidatus Omnitrophota bacterium | reverse complement strand
CCGCCGCCCAGGACAATAGCCACGTCCACTTTCAAATCGCGGATCTCTTTAATCTGCCGGGCAATAGAAACTAGCACCGCATGGTCAATGCCATGCGGCTTCCTGCCCTGCAGCGATTCGCCGCTTAGCTTCAAGACTATTCTTTTATAAACTGACTGCACCATTCTGCTTCGCTCTCCTACAAGTAAAGCGCTGGTAGAGCTTCGCAGCAATTTATTGCTTCGAAGCCGTACCATAATTCTACTGATTGATCGGCATAGAAGAATTATTCGCCTATCTTATAACGGATAAACCTGCGGACTACGATGTTCTCGCCTATCTTGGCGACGATAGTACCGAGGTAATCATTTATGGTCATGGACGAATCTTTTACAAAAGGCTGTTCCAGGAGACAGTTATTCTTGATAAAATCTTCCTTATTTTTTTCCTGCTCCAGGACGTCAGCGGGGACCTCCTCGCGCTTAACGTAGGCCGGGCTGGTGGCGGCTATCTGCATAGCCACATCCTTGGTGAACTGCTGAAAATCGCTGTTGCGCGCCACAAAATCCGATTCGCAATTAACCTCCAGCAGAACACCTATCTTATTGCCGTGATGCAGGTAAGCCTCCACCCTTCCTTCTTTAGCGGCGCGGGATTGTTTCTTGGCCGCGATCTCCAATCCCTGCTTGCGCAAATGGATTGCCGCTTTTTTTATATCTCCGCCTGTTTCTTCAAGCGCTTTTTTGCAATGCGCGACAGATGCGCAGGTCATTTCTCTTAATTCTTTGATTGTTTCCACTGATATCTTCACTTAGAATTCCTTTCTCGTACAAATACTGTGTTGATCTATGTGTTCTGTAGGGACAGGTTTAAAACCTGTCCCTACCTGCCTGCCGGCAGGCAGGCATTATTCGACAATTATATTTTCTTTTTTAGCTTTGAATGGTCGTCCACGGAAGGCTTCACGCGGCCTTTCTTAGCGGACTTGGCATCTTCAACCTGCGGCTGCGCCTCTTCCACGATCTCTTCTATTTCTTTTATCTTGACCTCTTCGTCGTCGGCGCCCAATGGCTTTTCCTGCGGGGCCTCGTCTTTGGCGACCACGGTATCCTTTGCCAGGTAAGAAAGGAATTTTTTTCTGCCTTCCATGATGGTGTCAGTCAGGATCTTGGCGACCGCCTGTATGGACTTGGTGGCATCGTCGTTGCCCGGTATGGGATAGGCCACTAAATCGGGATTGGAATTGGTGTCAATGAGCGCAATGATGGGAATTGACAACCTGTTGGCCTCGCGTACCGCGGTCTCTTCCTTCTTAGTATCCACGATAAAGATAGCCCTGGGCATGCGCTCCATTTTCACGATACCGGAAAAATTCTTGTTCAACTTGGCCAGCTCTTTTTCCAGGCGCGCGACCTCTTTTTTAGTCAGCTTTTCAAAAGTGCCATCCTCGCGCATCTTTTCAATGGCCTTTAAACGGTTAATACTCTTTTTTATGGTGGCCATATTGGTCAACAGCCCGCCCGGCCAGCGCTCGGTAACGTAATACATCCCCGAGCGCAGCGCCTCCTGCAGCATTACCTCCTGGGCCTGTTTCTTGGTCCCTACAAAAAGCACGGATTCGCCTTTTGAGGTGATCTCCATAAGGTAATCCCTGGCCTTATTAATACACTCCTCGGTCTTTTCCAGGTCAATGATATAGATCCCGCTGCGCGCGCCGAAGATAAATTTTTTCATTTTAGGATTCCAGCGCTTGGTCTGGTGCCCAAAATGCACCCCAGCTTCGAGTAACTGCTTGATCAATTCAGATGGCACTTGTGTGATCCTCCTTGTTGGATATTCAACCCTTCGCTTATTCACGACTCCAGGTTGACACTGTGGCGGCGTTTAGAATACCTGCATTGACTGCCGCCACATGTGTCAAAACAGGCACGTCCCAGCCGCAAAAAAACGCCTAAATCCCGGGTTTGACGCTTTGAATCTCAGATTTAATCAATATAATCGCTGTTATTACCCTTGCGGATAACCAAAAGAGCGTAGTTGGTAAATTATAACACATTTATTTAAATATGCAATTATTTTTGCAATTCCTGCATCTGGTACAAGCGCCGGTAAAGGCCGTCGTTTTCCAGGAGCTTAGTGTGGCTGCCCTGCTGGACAATATGGCCTTTATCCAGGACAATGATCCGGTGCGCGTTCCTGACCGTGGAAAGCCTGTGCGCAACCATTAGCACTGTCCTGCCTTGCATCAACCTATCTAATGCCTCTTGGACCAGGCGCTCGGCTTCTGAATCCAGTTGAGAAGTAGCTTCATCGAGAAGCAAGATCGGCGGATTTTTCAGCAAGGCCCTGGCGATAGCAATGCGCTGGCGCTCGCCTCCGGAAAGTTTCATCCCGCGATCGCCGATAACTGTATCGTAACCTCCGGGCAGGCGTAAGACAAAATCATGCGCATACGCCTGCACAGCCGCGTTTTCTATATCTTCCTGCTCTGCGCCCGGCCTGCCGTAGGCAATATTGGCCCTGATAGTATCGTTAAAAAGGATGGTCTCCTGGGTGACTATGCCGATCTGCCGACGCAAAGACTGAAATGTCACTGTCTTTATATCCAGGCCATCTATCAAGATCCGGCCCTTTTTCGGGTCATAAAAACGCGGGATCAGGTCCAATAACGTACTTTTACCCGAGCCGCTGAGGCCGACAATGGCCAGGACCTCGCCTTTGGCGACTTCCAGGCCCACGCCCTTGAGCACCGGGTGCTCTCCGTAATTAAACCAGATATCCTCAAAAACGATTTTGCTGTTGAAACCTTCCAACTGCTGCGCTTGCGGCTGCTCCACTACGGTAGGATTGGTCTCCAACACTTCATAGATACGCTCACTGGCAGCCATTGCCTGCTGGTTAAGCGAATGCACCTGGCTCAATTTCTTAAACGGCCTGATCACCGATAATAATGAACCCAAAAACAGGCCAAAGACGCCGAATGACAGGGTCCCTGCAATGACCTGCTTGCCGCCCCAGAAAAATACCGATACCCCGGCAATGCAGCCCAGGAATTCGGTGATTGGGCTCAAGATCAAAAGGCGCATAATCGACTTCATGGAGATCTTGTAATAATCAAAATTTATGCGTTTAAACTTCTCTATTTCATAATCCTCCATATTAAAGGCCTTGACGATGCGCGTGCCCATGATGGTCTCATAGAGAAGCGAGTTTATATCCGCCATTTTTTCCTGCGAACGCCGGGAGAGTTTTCTTAAAAGCTTGCCCATCCTGGCGATAGGCAGAGTGATCAAGGGCACTAAAAGCACCGTGATCAGGGCCATTTTAAAATAGATAAAAAACGATAGGGACAGAAAAATCACTACCTGCAGGGTCTGATAGACGAGGTCAGTAGAACCATAGATCACCGCGTTTTCCACGATCCTGACGTCGTTGGTGATACGCGAGATCTGCTCCCCTCCGCGCTTGTGGGTAAAATACTCCAGGGAAAGCGTGTGCATCTTGGT
>JAUYEC010000146.1 GCA_030691585.1 Candidatus Omnitrophota bacterium | reverse complement strand
ATATCATTAGGGTCGTACTTAACAGTCTTAAGGTAATAGGCGAAGAGTTTTTCGCGGTCGGATAAATTCGGCATATCCACGTGGATCTTGCGGTCAAATCTCCCGGGCCTAACGAGCGCCTTGTCTAAGACATGCTCCGGGGCGTTGGTGGCGCCGATAATGATGACGTTCAAGTCCTTTTCTTTGAGGCCGTCCATTTCCACCAGGAGCTGGTTTAAGGTGGTATTGTGTTCGGTGGTGCCGCCGAAGCCGCGCTCCATTGCCCGCTGGGCGCCGACAGCGTCAATTTCATCAATAAAAATTATACAGCCGCCTTCAAATTCAGCGTGCTGGCGCGCCTGTTTAAAGAGGTTGCGGATCCTTCCTGCGCCCACGCCGACGAACATCTCCACGAATTCCGAACCGGACATGGAGATAAAAGGGATCTTGGCTTCGGTTGCAATGGCCTTGGCTAAATAAGTCTTGCCGCAGCCCGGGGGCCCAAGCATGAGGATGCCGCGCAAGATTTTCCCGCCGATACGCTGGAGTGACGCGCGGTCCGTGATCAATTTCACTACTTCCAGGGCTTCTTCTTTGGCCTCATCCATTCCGATGACGTCGTTCCAGGTAATACCGATTTCGTCTCCGGAGATAGATTTTTTCTTATGCTGGGTGAACGACTGCGAGCCCTTTTTAAAGAACATCCAGTAATACATATAGGTAAAGGTAACCCCCTGCACTAACCCCATGATCAGCCACATATACATCTGTAAGGGCATCATCGCCAATTGCGATTGGCGCAGGTATGATTCAGATTCATTCCAGGCGCGCACACCCATGGTAACAAAGATGACCAGGGAACCGACTAATGCGATTACGGTAGCGATGAGAATAACCTTTATCCAGTGCAGTTTCCAGAAAAGCTTATGTTTCTTCCAGTTCATATAAACTCCCTCTTTATGATATGTATGCATAAAAATAGCATACTAAAGAGGGCAAGTCAAGAAAATACGATATTTGTAGGGGCGGGTTTTAAACCCGCCCCTACAAGTGGGATACAATAAATTTTTTGTAGGGACAGAACAATGTTCTGTCCCTACTTGACGAAATGCCTTTTCCGTGTATAATTATGCTACTGTATTTTAATAATGTTATGTAGGGACAGGTTTTAAACCTGTCCCTACAGTAAATATTTTAATATCACGGAGGAAGTAATGGCAAAGATAAGTGAAGTAAAGGCGCGCCAGATATTGGATTCGCGCGGAAATCCCACCGTGGAGGTGGATATACTTTTGGATAACGGAATTTTGGGCCGGGCAGCAGTGCCTTCCGGAGCATCTACCGGAGACAATGAAGCGTTGGAGCTGCGCGATGGCGACAAGAGCCGCTATTTAGCTAGGGGAGTATTAAAGGCGGTTGCCAATGTAAATAACGTAATTGCTTCAAAAATAAAAGGTTTGGAGCCTGATTTCAGGACGATAGATAAGTTGATGCTGGATTTGGACGGCACGGAAAACAAGGCCAAACTGGGCGCTAATGCCATTCTGGGGGTTTCTATGGCAGCGGCAAAGGCCGCGGCGCTGGATAAAAAAGAGCCTTTGTATAGATATTTGGGCGGGGCGGGGGCCAATATTCTGCCGGTTCCGATGATGAATATCTTAAACGGCGGAATGCACGCGGATAATAACTTGGATATCCAGGAATTTATGATCATGCCGGTGGGTGCGCCTACTTTTTCCGAGGCCCTTCGATACGCGGTGGAGGTATTTCATAATCTCAAGGCGATCCTGAAGTCAAAGAAACTTTCTACTTCCGTAGGTGATGAGGGAGGGTTTGCGCCGAATCTTCAGTCTAACCAGGAAGCGCTGGAGTTGATAGTGGAAGCGATCGCAAAGGCGGGTTATGTTCCGGGAAAGGACGTCAGCCTTGCCCTGGACTGCGCGGCCAGCTCATTCTGTAAGGACGGAAAATATAAATTTGAGGGCTCAGTTAAGTCTTCCACTGACCTCATCCGTATCTATGGCCAGTGGTTGGGTAAATATCCGGTCATCTCCATTGAGGATGGCCTGGGCGAGCATGATTGGGACGGCTGGCAGAAGATGACCGCGGAGCTGGGTAGTAAGATGCAGTTGGTCGGCGACGACATTTTCGTCACTAACCCCAAGATATTCAAAAAAGGTATTGCGCAAAAAATCGCTAATGCTATACTGATAAAAGTAAACCAGATCGGATCCCTTAGTGAAACGCTGGAAGCCATTGATATCGCCAAGGCCAGTAATTATAAGGCTGTGATTTCCCACCGTTCAGGCGAGACCGAAGACACGACCATCGCGCATTTGGCAGTGGCCTGCGGGTGCGGCCAGATCAAGACCGGTTCCCTTTCGCGCACAGACAGGATCTGCAAATATAACGAGCTCTTGAGAATTGAAGAAGAGCTTGGGGAAAAAGCGGTTTACTTTGGCACCCTGTGGAAATAAAGCATGTTTTCAATACTCAGGAAGGGGTTTTGGCTTTTTGGCATAGGGATCTTGCTGCTGGTGGTTTTCTTGCCGGGTTACTCGAAATTGCAGGAGCTCAGGGATAAGAATCGCGATATGACCTCTAAGATCAAGCGCCTGATCGTTGAAAATTCTCTTTTGCAGGAA
>JAUYEC010000117.1 GCA_030691585.1 Candidatus Omnitrophota bacterium | reverse complement strand
GGCTTCTTTTTCAATAACCGCCCTATCTTTTCCAGTAAATCCTGCGCCTCAAAAGGCTTATAGACATAATCATCGGCAGCGACAAATTCACTAACTTCCTGTATTTCTTTCTGCCATTGCGGCTTTGCGGTAAACATGACGATCGGTATGGTTTTTGTCGCGTTATCGTGTTTAAGCTCATAACAGAGGTCATAACCGTTCTTTCCCGGCATCATGATATCCAATAATATCAGGTCCGGCAAATCCCGCCGGATCTTTTCTAATGCACCCTCGCCAGAATTTAGATAAGCGACATCGTAGCCGTGATGCTCAAGCCGGATCTTTACCAAGTCCAATAAATCCTGTTCATCATCAATGACGAGGATCTTTTGCTTGGCCATCCCGAACCTCCTTTAAAAGGTTATTTCCCCAGCAACAATACAAAATCTTCCATCCCGTTATTTAATATGACCCTGTCTTCTCTGATCTCAACCACTTTATTCTTGCCGATTGAAGCACCGGGTTTGACGATGCGGCCGTTGATGATCGCCCAGGGGTCGAGTTTATCCCAAATAATACCGATAAGTTTTAAATCGGACGATACTTCTTCTCCGCTGTAGGCCTTGCCGCTAAAAGGACAGCGCACCCATTGCAAATTTTCCTGTGCGGCCATTACTCGCTCTGCCTGGGGCGCCGGCTGCGCGGCACCGACGACAGCCGTTTGCGCGCTAACCGCTTTGGCTGCTCCGGTTTTTTTTCTTATCACGCCCAATGAATTTGCCATCGCCAGAATAAAGATCAGCGATAATACTGCCGTGGCAATAATCTCTATTTTCTTCTTTTCCATAGTTGTCTAAATTATATATGCCGTGACTTGAAGAACAGCACCCAACTCCGTTTGTCCCGGGCCGCGGCCCTTAATAGCGATCTGGTTTATTCTAACCAGGCCGGGATATTTGTTTCTTAAGCCTTCCAGAAATCCGCCGATAGAAGCAAAATCGCCGGAGATATCCAGGCGCACCGGCAGCTCTCTGACATCGTAGCCGCCGACTTTACCCTGCAGCATACGCGCCTGGGAAGGGTCCATGTTTGTGATGCTGATTTTGGCGTCTTTTGCCAATGCCGATAAAGAATTGATCACATCTTCTTCTTCTTTAAAAATGAACTTCGCGCGTTCCCTGTTCAGTTCTTGGTTAAAATCACGCGCCGCCTGGGTTAGCTCTCTGCCCGCGGCCATATCGGTGATCTCCTGGATCCCGGAGTCGGCCGCCCTTAATTCCGCCTCCAAGGCATTCAGCCGGCGCAGCTCTGGCGCATAGATAAATATCCAGAATAATAAGAAAAAGGATACGGCTGCGGCCGCGATATAAATATTTTTTTTCTGCTCAATACTCAATTTTTTCATCGCAATTTAAGGTTGATGCGAAAATTACTAATCTCTTCCCCATCAAGGCTCGCCTTTAAAACCGAATCAATAACCGCATCAGCGACATAACCGGAGCTATCTACGTCGGTTACGAATTTAGTCAATATGCTCTCGGCGTCCACACCCTTATTCTTGACAAAGCCGCCGGCAAAACCCGACCCGGCCCCGAAATCCAGGTTCAATTCATTTAAGAAAAGTTCCCGCGGGGCGACAGTACTTATCTTTTTCAGCAAAGGCACTAATATCGCGTTCTCCTCCGAGGCCTTGGCAAAAAAATCGCTCAAGGCGGTTATCTTTTCTTTTGTCTGTTTTACCTCGGATAAGGTCTCCAGATAGATCCGGGCAGCCAAAAGGCGCTTCTTGCAGGCGCTGATGCGCGCTGCCGCCAAGAAAGATAAAAACAGCGATAAAATAAAAACCGCTATGATCAACCAGCGCAGGGATGCCTTCTGGACGCGCGCGCTCTTTTCTACGCGCAGCTGCGGCGGCATCAGGTTAAGATCAGGCAAGCGCAGGCCCAGGCCGAGTAAACTGCAGGCCTGCGGCGCTAAAACAGGGTCAACCGCCGCGGAGGCCTTAATTTTATCCTTAAGGCCAAACGCCTGGGCATCCAGCGATAATTCCTTGCTTAAAAATTTATCCAGGTTGGGTATTTGCGCGGCTTTTGCGCCAAGAAACAGAATATCCACGCGGCCGCCCTGAAAATTCGCGTCGCAATAAAGCAGAGAGCGTTTTATTTCCTGCGCCAGGCCCTCGAGCACCGGCCTGACCATGGCCATGATCTGCGCGGAGGAGATCTTGTCTTTATAGGGCAGCGCGCCCTCTTGCGGAATACCGTAATTAAAAAGGATGTCGTTAATATCCTCAGGCGTCAACTGGACCTTACCTGTTTTTTCCGTTACCAGGATAGCTGATAACGCCTGTTTAATTTTATTCACCGATGCCGGGATCTCGCGGTAAAAATCAAGGCGGCTGTTTTTATAAATACCTAAATAACAAAGTTCGTCTTCAAGGTGTAAGGCGGCGACAACGCCTTTGTTTATCTGCGGCAGGTAATTTTCAATGAGGCCTGCATAACCCAAAGGCGCCGGCAGGACCAAAGCACAATTAAAGCCCGCTTGCCTAAAAAGCATGACATAATCTTTGACCTGCTCAATTGGTGCAACGGCGCAGACAAGGTCTATGCTTTTTGAACCGTCTTCAAGCGTCAACCGCGCGGCAACCTGGTAAGCGACCACTGCAAGGCTGACGTCAAAAGGCAGGTCGTCTTTTAAGTGCCATCTGGCCACATCTTCCAGTTCGGCATCGGGCACGGCGGATAATCGTATGCGTTTGATGATCAGCGATCTTAGCGGAGGGACAAAGAGAACGTCTTTGGCGCGGATATTATTAACTTTGATAAAGGCGCGCAAGGATTCAAGCACGGCCTCTTTTTTCCAGGCCGCTTGCGGCTCAGATGAAACAGGCGCGCACACTTTAAAGGCCTCGATCACTGCCTCGCCGCTAAAGCCAGCACTCAGCAATTTCAGGCCTGAACTTAGGTCAACAACAATAAAAGGTCCGTGTTTCGGCTTACCTATATTCATAGTCATATATTATATCACAAGAAAATATTTCCTAAAATCTTATTATGAATCGACAACGTTGTGAATATTACTGACTTTCAGTCATTGCGAGGAGTGGTTTTTGCGACGAAGCAATCCCGGAATCCTCGGAGTTTGCTTCGTCGGCCTTCGGCCTCCTCGCAATGACTATTCAGAAATACCCCCATACCGGTTACACCCTATTACGAAAATCCTTTGATCTCGGCGCTGGCGCTAAAATTAAAAGAACCCTGGAAACTGGCGAATGCGCCGCTGCCGGTTTTAATATTCAGGCTGATGATCACCCGGCGGATAAGATTCAGCGCGTCTGTGCCGGCAACCCAGTTTACATTATTGGCTTTTTTATAGGTAAAGATAACGCCCGGGCTGTCTTTGCCGTCTACGATGACAGCGGACTGGGTGGAAAGATACGCCGGAACAACCCCTTCTGCAGACCATGCCCCGCCCGGGATAAGCGTACTGCGGTAGATCAACTTATTGGTCGGGTCCCAGCGAAAGCGCACCGACAGCTGATCAGAGGTTGCCGGGTATCCATAGGTGTATGTTAATTGCGCGGCCGTTGCGTCAACTACTATCCGGGCAAACCTGATGCCCCGGGCGTTATTGTTACCATCAAGCATAATGTTGCATAATTCCTGGCTGATCTTCTGGGTATCCAGCTGGCGCGGGCTGTACATAAATAACTGCGCGTAGAAAATGATGCTGCCGGCGGCGA
>JAUYEC010000077.1 GCA_030691585.1 Candidatus Omnitrophota bacterium | reverse complement strand
GGCCAAATGTTCTTGAGACCAGCCTTTCTTTTCCCGGTATTTCCTTATATGAAGTCCAACTTGTTTATTAATCTCTGCCATATAATCACCAATGCTATTATAACAAATACTACCTATAAGTCGACTACCTAAGGGTAGCAATAAACTATTGACTTCATTGCTACTCATTGGTAGTATATATATAGCACCTAATATTTCGCCTGTTCTTTTGAAGCATTTAAGTTGTTGGGGAGTTTGGCATAATGGCATATTTTGCCCCCACCCAAAATTTGCCTTTCAGCTGACGCTCAAGCGCCGTTCGGGAGAGGCGCAGTATGCCGCACCGAGTAATTTTTATGTGTTAACTGCGGCATAGCGGACGAACCCTTATAAACTTTTGTTTTTTGCTTGTTGTAACGTATCGGTGAGGACGCTGGGGCTGCGGCTGCCCCCACCCAGCCGCAGCCCCAACTGCGCCGCACACGCAATAAAATTAGCTGGAAGCCAGCCGACCTAGGCTGGCGCCGAATGAGCCCCGCTCCCAAGCGGGGCGAATGGGGCACGGGAGATGTGGGAGCGCCGACAGGCGCGGGGCATCAAATAACCATTGTTCCTTTAAAATAATTTCTGATTTCGTCGCTTAGGAGGAGCCAATCTGAAAGGCCAAGCATAAAATGCTTGGCCTTTTTTTGGTTACCGTTTCCGAATATTTCTTGTATAACCTTTCGCGGGAGCTATAATTATATGCAAGGGTGGCACCTTGGGGAACGTCCCCTAAACAAGGAGGCAGAATTGAAAAAGGCGATTATTTTTTGCGTATTGTTTCTGGCGCCGGCTGTTGCGGCATATTGCGGACAAACAAGCAGAATAGAGTTGACCGACGGCAGTGTGATCAATGGCGAGGTAGTTTCCTTCCTCAATGGAACATACACCATAAACACGGCTAATTTCGGACAAATTACGGTGGGTGCGGCAAAAGTCTCTAAAATTGAGTCGTTGAGCGCTGTTCCTGCCGTCGCGCAAACCGGCTTATCCGCTCAGACAGGCATGCCGACCTCGGCCCAGATCAATGCTTACAAGGAAAAAATTATGGGTGATCCGGAAGGTGTGGCTGCGATGAAAGGATTGGCCAACAACCCGCAGATCCAGGAATTGGCAAAGGACCCGCAGATCATGGATGCAGCAAAGACAGGCGATATTCAAGCCTTGATGAACAACGAAAAGTTTCAGGAGATAGTAAACAATCCCGAGATACAAAAGGCGGTCAAAAAATTGCGGCAATGAAAAAGGGGGAGTTGAACGGCTGAACCGCTGCTCCCCGTATTTCGACAGGTCATCTTACTCTCCTTACTTCTTCCATCCATCGAACACATACTCCGGCTCGATGAACACCTTGTCATACGGTGGCACCACGCAGGTAACCGTCTCAAACAAACCCATACCTGTACGAGCAATACCTTCATAGAGGCCCTTCACAGCACCATAGGTAAGCCCTATATAGGCATTCTGGTCTCTGGAAACGGTGTATATCTGCTTGGGGAACTCAAGCCACCCGGCGAGTAAGTTGGCACCGCCTCTGGCTAATTTCGTACCCGCGTTCTGATCTTCCGCAGCATACGCGGTCATGGAAACTGCCAGCATCGCTACCAGCGTCAAAAGCAGTATTTTCTTTAACATTGTCTTCACCCCCCCTCCTTTACCACATCAAAACAATGGCCCACAGCTTAATTGCTATGGGCCAACAAAGATGAATGCGTCTTGCGGCAACTGACTACCATAGCCCAACGGCCTTAGGTTCTTTAGCTTTGCGCCCCCGGCTTTCACCGGGTTTGCCTTTCTCGTTTCAACACTAAGAAGTATAGCACATTTTCCCGGAAATATCAAGAATGACGCAACCCGGGAAAAGGCAGATAGTTATAAGATCTGTGTTTCCAATGACTTTATTTCCTGATCTAAACCAACAATTATTTTTTCAATCTCTTTGAGCCGGCGGCCATAAGCCCTGGCTGTCTCCTCTTCACGGTAAATATGCGGCGAAGACAGCGCGCGCGCCTTGGCATAGCTTTCCAGCTGAAGGTTCTCTTGCTGTTTAATGATCTTATTTATCTTTTCGCGCACAGCGGCGTTATTGGCCTTGCGCTTTCTTTCCTCTTCCCGGAGTTTCCTCTCTTCTTCCTTGGTTTTTTCCCTAGTTGCCTCAACAAGGCCGTGCCTTTTTGTAGGGACAGGTTTTAAACCTGTCCCTACATTATTTTCTATCACCTGATCCTTTTTCTCCAGATAATAATCAAAACTGCCGGAAAACTTTCTTATCGCGCCGTTTTTAACCTCAAAGACCGTATTGGCAACCGAGCGCACAAAATAAATATCGTGGCTGATAAAAACGATGCTCCCGTTATATTCGTTGAGCGCGCGTACCAGCGCCTCCACGGCGTCAACGTCCAGGTGGGTGGTCGGCTCATCTAAGAGCAGGAAATTCGGCGGGTCAATCAGGAGTTTAGCCAAAATGAGCCGGCTCTTTTCGCCTCCGGAGAGCACTTTGACGGATTTGTCCGCGTCCTCCCCGGTGAATAAAAACGCGCCTAAAATGGTACGGATCGCCTCCTCCGACATAAATCCCGGAGCTGCAGAATACGCCTCGCGCAGCACCGTATTCTCCGGATTAAGCACATCCATCCGCGTCTGGGAAAAATATCCCGCGTCTACATTATGTCCAAGCGTGCGTTTGCCGCTATTAATATCAATCACGCCGGCAAGGATCTTTAGCAGAGTGGACTTGCCCGCCCCGTTTTCTCCGGCCAGGACCGCCTTTTCTCCTTGCACAACTTCAAAATCCAGATCAGTATAAACGCGCAGGTCAGCGTAAGACTTGGAAACTTTTTCCAATTGAACCATGCGATGGCCGCTTCTTCTGGCCTGCGGAAAATGAAAATTTTTAATACTCTCGCGCGGGTCCGGCGGCAACACGATTGCCTCTTCTTCTATTCTTTCTAAGACCCTGCGTTTTGCCCGCACTGACGCCGCTTTATTAGGCTGGGCATGGAATCGCCCTACAAACCTTTCCAGCTGCTCACGCTTTTTTTCCTGCTCCTTGAATTGTTTAGTTAAATATAAACGCTTCTCTTCTTTAATGCGCTCGTACTGCTCATAATTTCCGTGCACCTTGGCAATGGCGCCGCTCTCTAAAATCAGGGTGTAATTTGTAACCTCGGTCAGAAACGCCCGGTCATGGGAGATCATGATAAATGTGCCCTTGAACCCGGACAAATAATCCTTGAGCCACAAAGCGGCATTGAGGTCAAGGTAATTTGTCGGCTCGTCCAAAAGCAAAAGGTCATATTGATAGGTCAGCAATTTTGCCAGGAGCACGCGCATCTGCCATCCGCCGCTAAGAGCGGCTATCGGCCGGTTAAAATCCAGCTCCTTGAACCCCAGGCCCATTAATATCTTCTGCGCCTTATGTTCCAATTCAAAATAGCCCAGGCCCTCCAGTTGGTGCAGCACTTCGCCGTAACGCTGGCTTGCCGCCTCATTTTTTTCTTCCAGCCCCTCTTTCTCTTTTTTGAGGCGGATGATCCTCTCCTCGCCCTCGGTCAGTTCCGCGATCACCGTGCGCCCGGATTTAAAACTCGCCTCTTGCGGCAGATAGCCGATATGCGTATTCTTATTTACGCGTACCTCTCCCGACGACGGCTCGATCTCGCCCAGGATAAGCGAAAAAAGCGTGGTCTTGCCGGCGCCGTTAGGGCCGATAAGCCCGATCTTCTCACGCTCGTTAATATTTAACGACACGTTCTCAAAAAGGGTCTTTTTACCGTAAAATTTAGTGAGGTTATTGATGGCTATCATAATTTTAAGTTAGATTACGCGGCGGGATTCTAAAGATTTGGAAAGAGTAGAGGCATCGGCGTATTCTAAGTTTGAGCCCATGGGCAGGCCCAGGCCGATACGGCTTAAGTTAACGCCCAGCGGCTTTATCACTTTTGTCAGATACATTGCCGTGGTCTCGCCTTCAGTATCGGCGTCGGTAGCGATGATCACTTCCTTTATATTATTGGCCCTGATGCGCGCCAGCAGGCTTTCGATCTTGAGGTCGCTGGGGCCGCGGCCCTCAAGCGGAGATATTGCCCCCAACAGGACGTGATAGACGCCCTGGTAACTGCCGGATTTTTCTATCGCGGTTACGTCACTGGGCTTTTCTACGACGCAAACAGTATCCGCGTGCCGGCGCGAATCCCTGCAGACGGAACAAAGGTCCTCTTCGCTTAAGTTATGGCAGACTGTGCAGAAACGCACGTTTTCTTTTACCTTATTCATCGCCTCTGCCAGATTTTTTACCTCATCGCGAGAGGCGCCAAGGATATAATTGACCACTCTCTCGGCGCTGCGCCTGCCGATACCGGGAAGCTTAACCAGCGCGTCTATCAGTTTTTCGATTGATTCGGTGTATGATGCCATAGCCCTGATTTATAAATCGTTGATGATCCTTCCGCCGAACATATCCAGCGCGGATTTGATAAAAGGATTATTTTCGCTTGGCGGCCTTTGCTTGCTCTGCGCCGAGAGTATAAAATTCACCCTTACGACCGTATTGAACAATTCCGAAAAACACTTCTCCACGATCGCCTTGTTTTCCTTTGATTCCAGGGATTCCTTATGCAGGGAATAATTCCCCGGGAAAGATATGACCACGGTATTGCCCTGCATTTTTTCCGGTTCGCCCTCATTGAGGTAGGTCGCCGCCGATATCTTTACCCGTCCGAGGCTAGTGATGATGTTCTGCCAGTTCTCTTTTATTTTATCCAGCGGCACAGCAGGCGCCCAATGATCCGGCCGCGCGTCCTGCGCCGGCTGAGGAGCCGCATCTTTTACCGGCGGCTTGTGGCTTGGCTGATGCTGAACCGGCGGCTCGGCAGCAAGAGGACTATTTTTCGGCCGAATATCTTCTTTTTTAGGAGTCGGGGCTCTACGCTCTGCCTCAACTGCTCCGGTAGCTGTCGCCGGCTTTTTTATCAACTGCGTCAACCGCACCAGGCTTACTTCAAGAGGTATGCGCAAAGACTCAAGGCGCTTGGACATCTCCTGGGTCGCCGCTAAAATATTAAATATACCTAATATTTCTTCCAGGCTCAGGGCATTGCTTTGCTGCAATAACCTGGCACAGACCTCAACGGGCAGGTCGATCAGTTTCGGGTCCCCGCCGGAGACTTTAGCAACCATCAGGTTGCGAAAATGCTCGATCAGGTTAGAGAGGAATACGCCGGTATCTTTTCCGCCGTCTATAATATCATTCAAAAGGTTTAATGCCGCGGCAGGGTCCTTGTGGATAATCTTATCGGTGATCTCAAAGAGCGCCTCCTGCTCCACAATGCCCAGCACCGAGATCACGTCTTTTAACGAAACTTTCCCTTTGGAAAACGATGCCATCTGGTCGAGTGCCGACTCCGCGTCCCGGAGCGCGCCGTCGCTGGCCTTGGCGATGGCGACTAAGACCTCGTCATCCACTTCTATTTTTTCCGAGGCCACAATGCGCCGCAGCTGCTCCGTGATCTCCATTACCGAGATGCGCCGGAAATCAAAACGCTGGCAGCGCGAAAGTATCGTCGGCATCACCTTTTGCGGATGGGTGGTGGCAAAAATGAATTTTACGAATTCAGGCGGCTCTTCCAGAGTTTTAAGGAGGGCATTAAAACCGTCGGAGGTGATCTGATGCACCTCATCGATGATGTAGATCTTGAATTTCCCCGAGACCGGGGAAAATTTTACGTTCTCGCGCAGGGCGCGTATCTCATCAATGCCCCTGTTAGAAGCACCGTCTATCTCGATGACATCCAGCGACCGGCCTTCGGTTATCTCTGTACATGCCGGGCACTTTGAGCAGGGCTTGATGGTCGGCCCGTTCTTGCAATTCAGCGATTTAGCCAGGATGCGCGCGGTAGAGGTCTTGCCCACGCCGCGGGGGCCGGCAAATAAAAACGCGTGCGCCAGCCTCTGCTTCTCAATAGCATTCTTTAAGGTGGAGACGACGTGCGGCTGGCCGATAATCTCATCAAAATCCTTCGGCCGCCACTTAAGCGCGAAAACGGTGTATGCCATAATTTAGATCCCAAAGTTGTATCAGTATGCCTACAGGTTAGCACAATACGGGGGAAAAATCAATCCTGTCGGGTTTCTAATTCCTTTGCAAAGCCGGATTATCTATGTTAACATAATTTCATGTTTTTGAGTATAAAAAAACGGTTCGATAAAGAGCTCGTCGAATTCGTAAAAGATATCAATAAAGACTATCTTCTGAGCTCGATCTCTCCGCTTCTCTACCGCAGCATCAAAGAATTCATGCTCAGGCCCGGAAAGCGAGCTCGGCCAATGCTATTTTTGCTGGCCTACCTGGGCTTTGCCAAAAAAACGCCTCCCGGCCTCTACAGAAGCGCCGTCTCCCTTGAGTTATTACATGATTTTCTGCTGGTGCACGACGACATTATTGACCGCTCGCTGGTGCGCCGCGGCAAGCCTTCTATGCAGGTGATGCTCCAGCGGCACCTGTCGGGCCATAAGGATACCAAATTTAACGGCCAGGACCTGGCCCTGGTTGTCGGCGATGTGATGTACGCCCTGGCCCTGCAGGCGTTCCTGTCGGTAAAGGAAGATATGTCCAGGAAAGAAAAAGCCATGAAAAAACTTATTGATTCGGCCATCTACACCTGCAGTGGTGAGTTTATTGAGCTTTTGGCAGGGATAAAAAACATCGCCAAGTTCACCAAAAGCGATATTTATAAAATCTACGATCTCAAAACCGCCCGCTACACCTTTGCTGCGCCCCTGTGTATCGGCGCCACACTTGCCGGTGCCGACAATAAACAGCTGGGCCTGCTGTTTAAATTCGGTATTTATCTGGGCCGGGCGTTTCAGATCAAAGACGACTACCTGGGTATCTTCGGATCACCCAAGGATACCGGAAAATCCAACCTCACCGACCTCCGGGAATCAAAAAAGACAATCTTTGTCTGGTATGCCTATAACCACTGCAACGGTAAAGATAGATCCGCTATCAAAACAATATTAGCAAAAAAAAGCCCTAGCCGCCGCGACCTGCTCAAGATTCGCCGGATCATACTCTTATCCGGGGCAGCAGGCTACGCCCGAAGAGAAATTGAACAATTGATCAAGATGGCCGGTTCTCTAATGAGCGCCTCTAAAATGCCCCTTCGACAGCGCGATTGCTTGAACGCCTATGCCTTTGGCCTGCTTACTCTATAAAAGGGGACAGCGCCCTTTTTAGGGCGCTGTCCCCTTTTCTTTACGATGAAAATAAATCTTGCAAAAAACGCGGGTTTTTGTTTTGGAGTAAAAAGGGCAATAGACATTGCCTTTAAAACAGCGGGCTCGCGTCAAAACGTCTATATGCTCGGCGATATCGTGCATAACGAAGAAGTCGCCCGGCAGATAAATTCCCTTGGCGTAAAAAAATTGAAACGCCTTACCGCCCGATCCGGCAGGGTCCTGCTTATCCGCGCCCACGGAACCGCGGCCATTACTACTGCTAAGGCCCTTGCGCTGGGCTACCGCGTGGTCGATGCCACCTGCCCCATGGTCAAAGAGATACATAAAACCGTCAAAGTTATGGAACAAAAGGGTTACACCATTATCGTTATCGGCGACAAAAAGCATGACGAAGTCCGCGGCATAGTTGGGCAGCTTAAAAAAAAAGCGATTGTAATAGACAATCCAAAAGACCCTGCACTGCGCCGCCTTAAAAAAATTAATGTAGGGGCGGGTAACAAATCCGCCCCTACAGGGTACATTCAAAAGGCCGCCGTGGTCGTGCAATCTACGCAGAACCTCGAAAAGGTGCTGGCCGTGCTTAAAGAATTAAGAGCGCGCGCCGGAGAAGTGAAGTTCTTCAACACTATCTGCCGGCCCACGACCGTTAAACAGCAGGAAATAAGAATTATGCCGCTAGAGAACAACGTAATGCTCATCATCGGCTCGCGCTCAAGCGCCAACACTCGCAGGCTCTATGAGATTTCTAGATCTTTGAACAGAAAAAGCTACTGGATCAACTCGAAGAAAGATATAAGGCGCGCCTGGTTTTCCGGCGCAAAATCGGTAGGTGTCACTGCCGGAGCTTCCACTCCCGACAGCACAATTAAAGACGTGGTCAGCTGTCTATTAAGATTAAACCCTTAAATCAAACAAACCGCCTGCCGCGCGCGGATTATTTTACCGAGGCCGCGCTACCCCCCTTAGCCTTAAGCTCAGCCCTGCGCAATGCTTCCCTTTCCTTAATGGCTTTTACCTCTTCGGGTTTGATGATGCCAAAATTCTTCAATACTTTTATCTGATTATTGGTCAAGGGCTGCTCTTTAAACCAGCCGTTAAAATCCTTGATCGGCTCAGGCGGTAACCCTTGAGTTTGGCGGGTCTTATTAATCTCTTCCGCTTGCATCCTGTATTCATTGTAGGGTTTGTCATACCTTATCTTTGCGTCCATGTAACCTGCGGCTGAAGCCGCGTATGCCATGCAGCCCTGCAAAAAAACAACCATACATAAAACCAAAACCGCTGATCTTCTCATTTTGCCCCTCCCCTTTAAGATAAGTTTCTCTAAAACAATTTTATCTACTGATTAAAAAATACGCCGCAGCTGATATAGCCGCTGAGCATGGAACAGTCAACACCCAGGCCCAGACGATCCTGCCGGCAACTCCCCAGCGCACAGCGCTCATCCGCCGCAGCGAGCCGATACCCATAATAGCGCCGGTGATAGTATGCGTAGTGCTTACCGGAATGCCGAACGCGGTTGAGATAAAAAGCATGGTAGCGGCCCCTGCTTCCGCGCAAAACCCGTCCACCGGCTTAAGCTTAGTCACCTTCTGCCCCATGGTTTTGACTATGCGCCAACCGCCGAGCATCGTCCCCAGCGCAATTGCGCTGTGGCAGGCGATAACCACCAAGAAAGGAATATGAAATTTATCACCCAGGAGCCCGGCGCTAAAAAGTAAACTTGCAATAATGCCCATGGTTTTTTGCGCGTCATTGCCGCCGTGGCCCAGGCTGTAAAGGGCGGCGGATACTAACTGCCCTTTCCTAAAGATATGGTCAACCTTAAGCGGCGCGCTTTTTCTAAATATCCAATAAACAATTATACCGAGCAAAAGGCCCAAAATCATCCCGGCTATCGGTGAAACAAATATAAAGGTGACGGTTTTTAAGATGCCCTTCCAGACTAACGATGCCGGCCCTGCCTTGACTAATGCCGCCCCGATCATTCCGCCGATAAGCGCGTGCGACGAGCTCGTCGGCAACCCCAAAAACCAGGTGATCAAATTCCAGGCGCAGGCGCCCACAAGTGTACCAAAGATAATGCCGTTATCTACGATCGCAATATCGATTATTCCTTTGCCGATGGTATTGGCAACATGGAGGCCGAAGAAAAGAAAGGCGATAAAATTGAAAAATGCCGCCCATATCACGGCATAACGCGGCGAGAGTACACGGGTAGAGACGACCGTGGCAATGGAATTAGCGGAGTCATGAAAACCGTTTAAGAAATCAAAGGAAAGTGCCAGAAGGATCAGGAGGATGATACCAAAGGTCATCTATTATGCCTGCTTTAGAATGATCGCGCCGACTACGTGTGTCACGTCTTCACATACGTCAAGGACGGTTTCCGCGTCCTGGTATATCTCTTTTAATTTTATCACCATCACGGGATTTTTTTCTTTTTCAAAAAGTTCAGCCAGCATCTCGTCCCGCATCGTGTCCCCCACATTCTCCAGCCGGTTGATCTCAACACAAGCCTCTTGAATTGAGCCGGCAGACTTCCTGGCATTACGCAGGCCCTTTACCGCGCAGGAAACGGCATTGACGGATTCACTGATTACGTCAGCAAATTTCACCAGATTTGCGTCTCTGGCCGTAAGCTTGTAAATCCTCATCCGGCTGACAATGGTATTGATCATATCGGTGATGTTATCCAGCTCTTTTGCCAGGGCATGTATATCTTCGCGGTCAAACGGCGTAATGAATGTCTTGTTCAAATGTTCAAAGATATCGTGCGAAACCTCATCTCCCTTATGCTCAATATCCTCCATCTTATTGAGGGCGTCTACGGAGATGCCGCCGTCGGCCATCAGCTTCTTAAAAAAGTCCGCGGCCATGACCGCGTAATCCACCTGCTTGTCAAAAAGGTCAAAGAAATTGAATTCCTTGGGAAGAAATTTGAAAAACATACACGCTCCTTTTATAATTGATTTTTTATACGCATCCTATTATACCAAAATTTTTACAAAAAAATAGCAGTTTAGGCGCCAACAAATAACGCGGCAACTTCTTTTGCCCTGGCTTGCGCTTCTCCCTCAACTACCCAATCTGCGTGTTTTTCGCTAAAGGCCTTCAGAAATGCCCCTGTTACCTGCAGTGTCCGCGATTCCTCACCGCGAGGCGTTGCTATAATATGGAGTAATTTCTTCATATAAACCCCCTCTATCAATTATCCAGGGCCTTTTGGGAAAATAAAAACCTCCGCTGCCTTTTTGTCTATGCTTGGCTTACGGAGGTAAATTTTGGCCATTTGGCCCATCCCTTATTGCATTAGCTTGCTGAGGTAAATATGACGATTTATTTCGGAGAGGCTGGGATTCGAACCCAGGGGCCCGGTTTCCCAGGCCAATTCA
>JAUYEC010000050.1 GCA_030691585.1 Candidatus Omnitrophota bacterium | reverse complement strand
TTTATTTATTCGCGCTAAAGGCTTGATTTTATCACCGCGGCCCGTAGCTATGGCAAAAGGCGTGTTCATGATAAAAAAAGGCACATCCGCTCCGATCAAACGCCCAAGCCGCGCCAGCTTATCCTTTGAAAGCCCAAGCCTCCAGAGCTTATTCAGCCCGATCAAGGTGTATGCCGCGTTGCTGGAGCCGCCGCCTAAGCCCGCAGCCACGGGAATACGCTTTGTGATCTTTATTTCTACCCCGTAATTGACGCCGAGGCTTTTCTGCAATAATTTTGCGCTTTTATAGCAGAGGTTGGATGTATCGGCAGGCACAGCCGGATGATCACAGACGATCTTTATCGCCTTCCCCGGCAGCTTTTTGAGCGCGATTGTGTCGTGGAGGTCGATCCTTTCAAAAAGAGTCTCTATATTGTGATAATTGTCTTTGCGTTTGTTTAATACGGCGAGATAGAGGTTGAGTTTGGCGTAGGACTTTATGACCACAGCGTTGCGTATCCTGTCGTTCGTCGTTCGTCGTTCGTCGTTCGTAATATGTTTAACGGAATACGGACGACGGAATACGGACGACAATATAAATTTCTTTATCCAATTATTTAGATACTATGCCTAAGGCTGCCTTTTCAATATCCGCGGCGGTAAGATTGTATTCCTTCAAAAGCTCAGCCGGCTCTCCGGACTGTCCGTACCTGTTCCTGATACCCAGGCGCGTGATCCTCGTGGGGCAGATTTCGGCTACGACTTCATCAACACAGGAAGCAAGGCCGCCGACCACCGTATGCTCTTCGCAGACTACAATGCCGGCTGTTTCTTTTGCCGCTTTTAAGATCGTGGCCCCGTCAAACGGCCTGATGCTGTGCGCGTTAATTAAACGCGCCTTTATGCCTTTTGAAAGCAGCGCCTTTACCGCGGTGAGCGCTTCGTAAACCATGATCCCGCAGGCAACAATGGCCACGTCGTTTCCCTCGGTTAAAGTCTGGGCCGCGCCCAGTTTGAACTCACCCTTATTCTCTATCGTGGGAACCTTTGGCCGGCCAAGACGGACGTAAAACGGGCCTTTAGTAATGGCTGCGACCATGATTGCTTCAGCGGTCTGGGGAGCGTCGCAGGGTACGACGATATTCATATTCGGTATAACGCGCATAAGCGCTATATCTTCCAAGGCCTGGTGGCTTGCCCCGTCAGGCCCGACGCTGACTCCGGCGTGAGTCGCCACGATCTTGACGTTAAAATTACTGTAAGCAACCGAATTCCTGACCTGGTCCCAGGCCCTGCCGGTAGCAAAAATAGCAAAGGTAGAGGCAAACACCGTCTTGCCGCAGCTGGCTAACCCCGCGGCAGTAGCCATCATATTCTGCTCGGCTACTCCCATATTAAAAAATCTTTCGGGAAATTCTTTTGCGAACAGCGCTGTGCGGGTGGAGCTGGAAAGATCGGCGTCGAGGACCACGATATTCTTGTCCGCGCGCCCCAATTCCACCAGCGTTTTTCCGTAGATGTCGCGTTGGTATAATGATTCCGCCATATTTATATTATTCCAGGTCCTTAAGCGCTATCTTTAATTCTTCAGCCGTGGGTGCCCGGCCGTGAAAATCACAGACGTTCTCCATGAACGTTACGCCCTTGCCTTTTACGGTGCGCGCGATGATTATAGACGGTTTACCTTTAATGGTTAAGGCCTGCTCAAAAGCCGAGAGGATCTCCCTCATATCATGCCCATTTATCTCAATCGTGTGCCACCCAAAAGCCTGCCATTTGGCGGCAACCGGCTCCAGGCCCATGACGTCGCAGGTCTTGCCGTCTATCTGGAAACCGTTATAGTCAAGCATAGCGCAGATATTATCGCGCTTAAAATGCGCGCAGGCCATAGCCGCTTCCCAGATATTGCCTTCCTGTGTTTCACCGTCGCCCATCAGGATGTAGACCCGGTAATCTTTTTTATCCATCCCGGCGGCAAGGCTCATGCCTAAGCCCACGGATAATCCCTGGCCAAGCGAACCCGAAGCCACCTCCACTCCCGGGGTGCGCCGGTCAGGATGGCCCTGCAGCATAGAACCCATCTGGCGCAGAGACATTAATTTTTCTTTAGGGAAATAACCGCATTCTGCAAGCACCGCGTACCACAGCGGACAACAATGCCCCTTGGACATATGGAACCTGTCGCGCTCGCTCCAGGCCGGGTTTTTGGGGTCATGCCTGAGCACCTTGAAAAACAAAGCCGTGACCATGTCTGTCGCGGATAAACTTCCGCCGGGATGCCCGGACCCGGCCTTAGTCAGCATCTCTACGATAAGACGCCGTATTACTTTTGCTTTTGCCTCTAATTCTCTGATTTCGTTTTCGCTATAAGACATTTTCATTTCGTAGGGACAGGTTTCAAACCTGTCCCTACATTGTTATTATTTCAAATTTAATATTTTTTCTTTGACTTTTTCCTGCATAGGATTGAGCCTCAGGGACTTCTGCCAGCTCTCCTGCGCGTTGGCATTATCCTTAAGCGAAAGATAGGCGTCGCCGAGATGATCAAGCACAACCGGATCCTCGATCAATGTTGCCGCGCGCTTTAATTGTTCCAAAGCATCTTTATGCGCGCCTAACTTATAATAACACCAGCCCAGGCTGTCAATGTAGGCGCCGTTATCCGGCTCGATCTCCACAGCCTTCTTGATCATTGCCTCTGCCCGGCGCAGGTCCTTGTTTTTTTCGACATAAATATAGCCGAGAAAATTCATCGCCTCGGCGTAATCGGGCTTAAGCTCGATGGAACGTTTTAATTCGCGCTCGGCCTGGGGAAAATCTTTCAATTCGTTAAAAATGGTACCCAGGTAAAAATGGGCCTGCGCGTCATTGGGAGACTTATCCAGTATGGTCCGGTAGATCCCCTGCGCTTCATTGAAATTCCTGGTCTGCAGGTAAAAAGCCGCCAGGCTCCTGTAAATATCCAGGTTTGCCGGCTGTTTCCGGGACGCGTTCTTGAGCGCTGTCTCGTATTCTTTTTTTGCCTGCTCGAGTTTATTCTCTAAAGAATAAAGGAGGGCCAGGATCGCATGCGGCTTTATCGCTTCGGGGTCAAGGCTAGACGCCAGGTCCAGCTCTCTTACCGCCCCGGTTATGTCGTTTTTCTTTATGTAGCTTGTGGCCAGGTCCACGTGGATCGTGGACACGTCATTATCCGTCTTTAAGGCTTTAAGGTACTCATCTATAGCCTTGTCCGGCTCACCGGTATCGTCATAGATGACACCCATGATATAATGGGCCACGGCTGAGGAGGCCTTCTTATCAAAAGCAATAACATCCCGCGGCAGAGACAACATACCCGCCACAAGCCACGCCGCAATAAAAGCCGCGCATCGCACGTTTATCCCCAGGCTCTTTTCTTTAAATGACGCAGACGCCGGCGCATTTTTTTTCTTTTATGCGTGCGTATCTTTTGTCTTTTCCTTTTTCTGCCACAAGGCATTCGTTGCTCCTTTCAAAAAAATCAATCATTACATTCCTGTAGGGACAGGTTTCAAACCTGTCCCTACAGCCTAATATATTACCTTATTCAGCGGATACTCGATAATCCCTT
>JAUYEC010000193.1 GCA_030691585.1 Candidatus Omnitrophota bacterium | reverse complement strand
TGCGCGGCGAAAAGATCACCGATGTGAATATTAAAATAGGTTATAACCACCGCGGCATTGAAAAGGCCTGCGAAGAG
The DNA here is from genome assembly GCA_030691585.1 of Candidatus Omnitrophota bacterium. Taxonomy (GTDB): domain Bacteria; phylum Omnitrophota; class Gorgyraeia; order Gygaellales; family Profunditerraquicolaceae; genus JAUYEC01. Next base: position 3,936 of record JAUYEC010000193.1, on the reverse strand, counting down.
CGCACCTATATCCAGGATATGTATTTGATTGAGCGTATCTGCGGTATCTGCTCGCATTCGCACTCTACCTGTTTTGTGCAGGCGGTAGAAGAAATCGCCGGCCTTCAGGTTCCCGCCCGGGCGCGCTATATCCGTACTCTGGTGGCGGAACTGGAAAGAATACACAGCCATTTGTTGTGGCTGGGTGTGGCCGGCCATGAGGTAGGTTTTGACACGCTCCTCATGTATGCCTGGCGCGACCGCGAAGTAGTGATGAATCTCTTGGCATCTTTGACCGGCAACCGCGTCAATTACGCCATTAATACTATCGGCGGAGTCAGGCGCGACGTCTCTGCCAATACTCTGGAAGAGGCGGCCTCGGCCGCGGATATCCTGGAGGAGAGGACAAAATATTATGTAGGGATCGCCACTACTGAAACAACGCTGATCAATAGGTTATCCGGCGTAGGCTCGCTTTCACCGCAGGATGCCCTTAAATTAGGGGCGGTCGGGCCAACCGTACGCGCTTCCGGGATCGCCAGGGATGTGCGCGCGGACGATCCGTATGCCGCTTACGCTGAACTTAAATTCAAGGTGGTTACAGACAATAGCTGTGATGTTTATGGCCGGACGGTGGTGCGGCTTAAGGAGCTCTTGGAATCTATAAACCTGATCCGTCAGATCATCAAAAACCTGCCTGACGGGCCCATCGCTGTAAAGGCGCCGCGCAAGATCCCGGCAGGGGAGGCAGTCAGCCGCTATGAGGCCCCGCGCGGCGAGGACCTGCATTATGTGCGCGCAAACGGAACGGATAAGCCGGACCGGGTAAAGGTCAGGCCGCCGACGCTGGCTAATGTTCAGGTAGTGGCACATATGCTGCAAGATAGATATTTAGCCGACCTGCCGATTGTAATTGCGGCAATAGACCCGTGCTTTTCCTGCACCGACAGGTTGATCAGCCTGGACCGCGGCAGCCGCGAAGATAAAACAGTCCTTACCTGGGAACAATTGCGCCAGTCCAGCATTGAGCATTATCAAAAGCAGGGGATTGATTTTTCGGCCCTGAATAAGAAACTGGCCGATAAAATGTAGTTATTGCGATACTGTAGGGACAGGTTTTAAACCTGTCCCTACCGGCAAATAGGCGGCAGAACAGTAATTTAGCTTAAAAATTATGGGAAAAGAATTATTCCAACTATTTATTTTTCCGGGGGTTTTGTTCCTGTTTATTTTCGGCTTGAGCGCCGAATACATAGATCGTAAACTCTGCGCCAGGCTCCAGAACAGGGTCGGCCCGCCCTGGTTCCAGCCCCTGGCGGATTTCATCAAATTACTGGCGAAGGCTGAGGTCGTGCCCGAAGAAGCCGATGTCAGCGTGTTTAAGCTGATGCCGGTTTTGGCGTTGAGCGCTTCTATTACCGCTTTCCTTTACATACCCTTATACGCGCGAAACGCCTTATATTCATTCAACGGCGATGTCATCGTTGTGCTCTATCTTCTTACTATTCCTACTTTGGCGTATTTTTTGGGCGGGTGGTATTCACGTTCGGTCTATGCGATGATCGGGGCAGTGCGTTCCTTAAACCAGTTATTCGCCTACGAAGTCCCGTTTTTCCTGGCGATATTGGCAAGTGCGCTGCTGGCAAATACATGGTCCTTAAGCGGTATGGCCGCCTTTTACGGCGCGCATCCGGGTTATTGGCTCTTTAATCTTTTGGGTTTTGCGGTGGCGCTCTTGGCATTATTAGGAAAATTGGAAAAGGTGCCTTTTGATATCCCGGAGGCAGAGACCGAGATCGTTGCCGGCGTCTTTACCGAATATGGCGCCAGGTTTTTGGCATTTTTACGCATGTCCATGAACGTGGAAATGGTGGTGGCCTCATCCCTATTGGCGGCGGTATTCCTGCCTTTTGGTTTCGGCCTTCCTGCGGCAGGGGGTTTTATCTTGTATCTTGCGAAAACTTTCTTTATTATAGCGTTTATATCCCTGGCGCGTACGGCTGTGGCGCGCTTGCGGCTTGATCAGATGATCAACCTGTGTTGGAAGTTTCTGGCACCGCTTGCCTTCGGCCAGGTCTTATTGAACCTGATCATAAAAGGAGTTGTTGTGCGATGATACGGCCGGCTAAGATGTTAACGGAACTCCTGTGCTCTATCCTTAAAAGGCCCGTAACCACAAAATATCCGGCGCAAGATAAATTAATGCCCGCGGGTTTCAGGGGAAAGATAAAATATATCCCTCAGAATTGCATCGGCTGCCTAATGTGTGTCAAGGATTGCCCGACGGGCGCGATCATCATCAAGAAGGCCGGAGAAAAACAGTTTGAGGCCGAGATAGACCTGGCTAAATGCATATATTGCGGGCAGTGCGTTGACTCTTGCCCAAAGAAGGCCTTGGAAGTCACCGAAGAATTTGAATTGGCGCAATTGGAGCGCGCAAAGTTGATTATAGTCTACAAGTAGGGCGAATAATTATTCGCCCGCACACAAAGGCGGATACCATGGCTCATACGGTAAGAAATCTGGCCAGCTGTTTTTTTATTATCATCGCCTCCGGTTGTTCTCCGGCCCTGACAAATCTGGCAAACCTCGGAGCAAACCGCGAAGTGACAAAAGCCTACGTCCAGCAGCAGAAAGAATTCTTTAATAAATTGGAGCTTGATCTAAAGAACGGCAGCCTCAAAGCCGGCACCCCCCTTGATGACATATTATCCGCCTACGGAGAGCCGGTCACGCGTAAGAGCGCTGAATATATTGGGCAAAGCGCCGAGGAGCTGCTTTACCGCCATCCCCTCAAATTTTTCTCAACGGACATGATCTATCTTTATTTTGACAAAGACCGGTACCTGCTCGGCTGGGAAGTGGAGCCTGCATAATTAACCCGGATTCGTCCCTATGTAGGGGCGGGTTTTAAACCCGCCCCTACAGGTTCCAACAGGTTCCGTTATTTTTTGTTGGACAAGTCCGGATTTGGCGGTAGAATAAGTTATCCGGCCGAACTCAACCTATTGAAATGGACAAAGAACAAGCCCTCAACGAATTTTTAAAAAGCCTCCGCGTAGCACTTACCAATTCCTTAGCCTACTCCAAGGACCACCCTTATTTTAAAGAATGCGCCGAGAATTTCAAAAATAAGGCCGATGTCATGTTCGGTTTTTTAAACCCGGTAAAGATTGTCTTTTCCCCGGATTCCCTCTATATTGATGCCCGTCCCCTGGAAAATAAGCCGTTGTATGCCGAAATAGCCCATATTTTTCACCTGCGCAAAGTAAAAAGCTTAGAGATGGTATCCGGCGTAACACTCCAGGACCTGATAATTTTTTTAACCTGCATTTCCCGGCCCGTAAAAGAGCTTTTAAAAGACGGCGGCATGCGCAAGAATTTATACAAAGAGGGCGTGCGGCGCATTGCCGTTGAAGAGCTGGATTATTCCGAGGTCTTAAAAAGCAAGGGCCAGGACGCAAAAAACGTCTGGTCGATCCTGGTAAAAGACGCGCTGGCCAGTAATGACCGGCAGAAGATCATGAAATTCGCCGAAGATTTTCATGAGCAGATAGGAAGGCTCAAGGAGTCGGATCTCTTAGAAGATGAAGAGGTTCGTAAAAATATTTCCCAGTTTCTTGTTTCCCTGCGCGAATACGACCGGGAAAAGTCCAGCAAGTGCACCGTGGAAATGTTCAAGTCGGTGGCGAAATTTAAAGACGCCCTCCATGATGAAAATATTGAAAAGCTTAGAGCGCTTTTCAAGCACCTGAGCGAAGAAGACTTTGCCAGCCTCCTCAAGGATGAGATTTTAGAAGACAAGGATTTTGACGCTTTAAGTTTCCAGTTGTTCAGCCGCATCGCGGGTATCGGCAATGACGTCAAGATCGCCTCGTATGTTTTAAAAGACCTGGAAGAGGGCCGTACCGTCTATAGTGACCCTGCCAACGTAAAGAAGGTCCAGGATCTATTGTC
>JAUYEC010000073.1 GCA_030691585.1 Candidatus Omnitrophota bacterium | reverse complement strand
ACACTCTTGCTGCTCTTTATTACTTTTATCGTAGCGATGTTCTCGCCTGCGCGGTAGACTTTAAAATTGTCTCCGGGCTTTACCCCGGCGTCTTCCCCGGAGTCTATGATCACAAAGTTACTATCCCTGTTAACGGTCAGGATTGTGCCGCTGGGGGGAGCCGCCCTTACTTCTTCTTTAGGAACAGCCTGATTATCCTGCGGCCGCACTACTATCGGAGACAACTCTACGGTATCTTTCTTTTCTGCCACAGCCGCCGGGCCCTCTACCTCAGAAGTGCCTACATTGCGGATGCCTTCTAATTGATTCTTGAGCCCGTTGATCTGGGATATCTTATCTATAAGCATGGTCTCCATTTCGGAGAGCTTATTTTCAAGCGCTTTCTTTTCCTGCTGAACCAGGCTTATTTTTTTCTCCAGGCCGATCTTTTTGTCGTTGAGGCCGTTTAATTGGCGGGTAAGAGCCGCGTTCTCGCTCTTGATCGGCGCAAACCCTTCTTCGATCTTGAGCTTGTCGCTTCTTTCCCTGACCAATTCCTGGGCAATGCTGTCCATCACCTTTTTATTATATTCTATCTGGCGCTTTAAGTCGCTCTTTTCCCTGTTAAGGCCTTCTATCTCAAGGCCCAGAGACGCCTTTTCCCTCTGCAATTGTTCATTATTTATCTGCAGCGACCTCAATTCGTTGCGCACGCTCTCCAGCTGCATCCCAAGGTCCGTCTTGGTTTTCAGGATATCGGCCCAGTATGCCTCTGCCTGCGCCGGCGCCATCTGCGCCGTGGCCTGTTGTACCGGCGTCTGCTGCATGGTCTTGATCTTCTCTACTAAATCATCCTTAGCTTTAACGGCTTCATCATACCTGTTTTGCAATTCCGCTATATCCCTCTTGTTCCTGTCCAGGTCGCTTTTTAACGAATCGTTTTCCTGCTTTTTTTCCCGCAGCTCGACGGAGAACTTTTGGACCTTCTCGTTCAAAGAGGCGTTTTCACTTTTTAGCTGGTCCCTCTCCTTGGTCAATATCTGCTTGGAATTCAGCGTTTGGGCGTAAAGAAAAATGAAGATTAAAACGAGTCCTAAGAGCCCGACCACAAGGAATTTTATTTTCTTCTCCATCAACCCTCCCTACAGTTTTATAACTGAGAAAATATCTTCTGCATCACCAGGCTTGCGGCACCGACCGCCACCGCGTTTTCCCTTAATTGGGAATAAACGATCTTGAGGTTAGCGGTAACCTCCCTGAATGCCCATTTCTTTACCGTAGCATCCACAATATTCAGGAAATCGTGGCCCGCTTCTTCAAGGCCGCCGCCGATGACTGCTACCTGCGGGTTAAGCAGGTTCACCAGGGACGCGATCTTGATACCCAGCCTCTCGGCGGCAGAGGCCAGCGCGCCGCTAGCTGCGGCATTACCCGAGCGCGCGGCAGAAAACACATTCTTTAAGGAAATGTCCTCAATTTTATCTATGGCGGCAACTTTTAAAAATTTATCCGCCTCGTCTTTTTTTACGGATAATGCCTTTAAGACGTCTTCAACGATACCGAGGTCGGCTTCCCAGCGGCGGATAAAACAATCGCGGCCCGCGGCACAACTAAAAGCTTCTTTCTCTTTATCGTTATAAATAGCGACCTCGCCGGCGTAGCCCTGGGCGCCGCGGTAGACTTCGCCGTTGATCATCATGCCGCAACCGACGCCGGAAAACATATAGAGCACATTCTTGAGGCCGTGTTCCAGGTCCAGCCAGTGCTCGCCGAAACAGGCGCAGGTAGCGTCGTTTTCAATCAACGTCGGCAGGCTGAACTCTTTTTCCAGCATACTTTTTAAATGCACGTCAACTGCCGCGTAGCGATAAGTTGCACCGCTGCGCTCGGGCCAGCGCACCGAACCGTCTTGTTTATTGATCAGGCCCGCAAGGCCTACGCCTACGCCCTTTATGTTGGAAGCGTATTCTTTTGAACGCCGCAAGACTTCGCGGATAACATTAAGCAGGGATTCCCCGATACCTTCGGCAGATAATGTATTTCTGGGCAGGCGTGTTTTGGTGATGATGTTGCCTTTGAGGTCTATTAAGATGCCGACAACATCAAGTAGATTTAACCCGGCACCGATGACATAGGCGGCCTGCGGATTCAGGTCCAATAGGACGGGCCTGCGCCCTCCCTCGGAAACGTCAAAATCTTTTTCATGCACCAGGTTGCGCCGGATGAATTCGTCAATATAATTAGAGACGGTCACCACGTTAACGCCCATCTCCTTGGAGATATCCGGACGGCTGACCGGGCCGCGCCTCCGTAAGATCTCCAGGATGTCGATGTTGCGCCTTTCTTTCTCCGATAATCCTTCTTTTTGAAAATCTATCGCGCGCATAGTATATAATTAAACGTTATCTGTAGGGACAGGTTTAAAACCTGTCCCTACAATCATTTAAATTTTACAATATATATAAAATCTCTTCTCTTTATACTATATAAAAAAAAATTAGTCAAGCATTTTTACTCAATTCTCTTGCCCGCGGGTTGGAAATTAATACTTAGCGGTTTTTTAATTGGTGGCCAAGCCGCTAAGGTACAAATTGTGCTGCTGCACGGATTTACGGGTGTATGGGGATTATCAAATCCCCGCTATGACTCTATTCTACATCTATCAGAGCAAAATCCCAACCCATCAAACCCGTAGGTGAAACGGCCACAAGATTTATGATTTTGGGGCCGGGGGAGTCGTAGGAGGTATTAAAAGAGAAACTGTCCGAGGAAGGTTTTGTTTTTCCGGATTGGCCTGACCAGAGGTATTCTATGCTCACCTGAACGCATCCGCTTTCTAAAGGGACGGCCGTTGAACTGATAAATACGAATTCATTCTTATCTATTGTATAAGAATCGGCGGATAGCCCCAAGGTTGAGGCATCAGCCCACAAGTTCGCGCCATTATTTATTACCGTATCCAAAAACATCTTGAGATTATATTCCATCGGCTTAGGTCCTGCAATTTCGTTTAAACGCTCCTGCGCCAATACTGCAACTTCAGATGCAGGGACAGAAGACTGTTCTGTTCCCGCCATTGTAGAGGCGGATTTTCCCGCCAAGCTATCCTGGCCGAGGGCGGGATCCCGCCCGAATTCTTTATTCGCCGGGCGGGACAAACCCGCCCCTACAGATAGCGCTCGAGAATAGTAATCTTTCGCGCCTGCCAGATCGTTCTCCCATTGGCTGAACAATCCAAGTTGATAGAGCCCCGCGGCGGTATAGGCATCGGGACTAATCCCCGCGGCTAAATTCACAAAGCGCGCCTTAGCGTCTTTGAGCTCGCCCAGCGCGTAGGCGCCGATGAAGGCGGATTTAAAGGCTGCTTCGTTGGCGCGGCGCGAACCGGGAAAGCGCGCGGTAAAATTATCATAGGCGGCCCTGGCCCTTTCAAACTGCCTGGTTTTTTCTAAACTCAACGCGCGCAGATACATTAATCCTTCATCAAAAATTTCAATTCCTGCGACCTCCTCGGCTTTAGCCAGGATGGTTTCAGCGTAGAAAGCATCATAAGGCTTCTGCCTTCCGTATAAAAATAACCTGCCGATTCCCATTAGAAGCGGCGCTGATTTTTCAGGGGGCATAGTTTTCAGAGCCTGTTCAATGTAGAGATTGTAAATACTTTCCGCCAGGCCCAGGTTTCCTTCTTTATAAAACTTAAGGGCCGTCTCGCCCAATTCATCATGGCTTACGCCGGAAGAAAGCAGTTTTTCGGCATAGATCTCATAGGCCATCTTGGCCTTGATCTTTTCATTAAAAGACAAAAGCTCATAACCGGCTTCTTTTATCGCAAGCAAGTTTTGCGCGTTACCCGCGGCATAACGGGAAATATAATCCATCAAGCCGCTGAGTGCCGCGGTTCCCGCATCATCCTGTTTACCTTTATAGAACTTCCAGAGCAAAAGGCGCGCGTTCAAACCATAGACATCGGCATTTAGCGCCGTCGCCTGTATCGCCCTATCCAGGGAGTCTTTGATCTGGCCGCGGTAATCATTTCCTTTGTTGAAATATTCGTCCCAGGATTGCGCGTCCTCTAAGTACTTGAGCTGGTAATAGCGCGTGAGTGCCGCATAATAATCCACGGCCGGCTCAAGTTCTTTTTTCTTCTGGGCCAGGTTCTTCAGGAGGTCGGCGTATTCATTATAGCGCCGCGCGGAAAAATACGATTCCGTCAGTTCCTCGAAAGCCGGATAGGCACTCTCAAGATTTTCTGTGCCGATTATTTTTTGCGTAAGCGATGATATAATTTCTGCATCCCCGGCCTGGGCGCGGCAGAAAAAAACAAAATTGATAATAAAAATGACGGCTAAGATCTTTGAAACTGCCCGGAATAAGATTATCGGTTTTAACATATATTTAAGATGCATCGTTGTTGATTATCCGTAGGGACAGGTTTAAAACCTGTCCCTGCAAGTCTATTCAGTTTATACTTTCGCGGCCTGAAATCCGCTCAAGTATCCGGCTTTTAGGGCTTCAGAAACCCCTGGCTTCAGCCCGGGGCGCTTCATTATTGTTTTCTGGTTTTCTGGGCCGGCACGGGGTTGTTCCAGAATTCCCGGATCACATAATAGGCCTTACGCGGCTTGCGGATATTCAGGCCGTTTTCTAATTCGGGCGACTGTGCCACGATACCGAACCACTCTTCGTTCATGTTTTTATTGCCTTCGGCTTTTATATCAAAATAATAGCCGCCGTTGGACCAGTTTGATTCCGTATCCTGCACGCTCCAACCTGACGGGTCGCCTTCATTATGCTTCCACCATTCGTCCGTCCATTCAAACATTACACCACCCAGGCAATTACCTTCCCCGTCTTCAACGCCGCCTAAGTTTTCGTAGATCTGGCGCCACTGCGACTCCAGAAAGAACGCCTGCATATTCTGGTCCTCTTTTTTCAAATAGGCGTCGTAGGCATCGGCGCCGAATTCGGCAATAACTATCGGTTTATCAAAGGTCATCCGCAGCGACCTGAAAAGGTTCCCAAAAGTCTTGCCGCGGTAAATGATGCATGCCACCAGGTCAACATCCGCGCAGAAATCCTTGGCAACCTCCAAGCCGCTTAACTCGCCATTCCCCAAAGCTACAGGATGATCAGGATCCAGCTTATGTATCTTGCGCGCCAGTTCGTTTACAAACGAATAGTAGATCCTAAGGCGCAACGTGTTCTTCTTCTGCGGGTCCGGCTCTCTGTCTATCTCTTCAGTGGACCAGGGGTTGACCCTGCCCAGGCAGGAATAATTGTTTTCATTACCCAGGATCCAGAACAAAACACCCGGCTCGTCCTTGTAAACCCTGACCATTTCCAGGACTTCGTTAGTGATACGCTCCTGGAAATCCTTTTCTCCGTAAAAAGGACAGGGATATTCCCATGCTCCTAACCAATGGCCAAGCACGGTGCGGATCCCATAGAGGCAGTAAAGATCCCGGATCACCTTTTTTACCGCTTCCGTGTCCGTTACCGTCTGATAGATCCTGATGGTATTAATGCCCATCTCCTGCATCAATTTGCCGTCTTTGACCCAGGGCTTGTTAGGATCCGACCACCAATCGTATTCGTGGTTCTTACCTATAGGAACAGGATTGTAACAGACGCCCTTTATTACAAAAGG
>JAUYEC010000129.1 GCA_030691585.1 Candidatus Omnitrophota bacterium | reverse complement strand
TCTATGTAGCGGGCACATTCAAGAAGATAGCTGTCTTTGTCGATAAGGTTGCTCTTGTACCTATTCTGATATATGAACCCTACAGACTGGTATTTTTTCCGGAACTGACTTGCGTACACCTGTAAGACTCCTTGCATATATTTGGGCAGGTCATCGGCATTAATGGCCCAAATAAGCAAGTGAATATGGTTAGGCATCAGACAGTAATGAAGGATGTTGACCTGGAATTCATCCAAATATTCCTTCATTAGTTCTTTAAAACACCTGTAGTCCTGTTGATCTTGGAACAATCGCCTTTTATCAATTCCTCTTGTTACCACGTGATAGTAACCATTATCGATTAAAACTCTGGGCCTTCTGGGCATAAAAATACCCTCCTCTCTACTATAATTGACGCGCGAGGAAGGTAAATCTAACAGGATTTTTTATCTATTTTATTTACAAGTAGTTGCAACGATGAAGGGTGGTACCTGGGGGAACGTCCCCCTAGAGGTGGAGAAGCGCATTAGTTTTTTGGTGCGCGGGTGGATGAAGCCGAGCGAGAGGGCGTGCAGGCACATGCGGGGAGCCGGCGGGCCGCCGTATTTTACGTCCCCCATTATCGGGTGGCCGATAAAAGCCAGATGCACCCTTAATTGGTGGGTCCTGCCGGTAAAGGGTTTTAGCTCAACGAGGCTGGAGTCAGCGCTGCGTTTTAAGGTGCGATAAAAAGTCTTGGCGTATTTAGTCTTATCACCGAAACCCACGGACATATTTTTCCTTTTCCTAGGATGCCTGCCAATGGGCATTTCAATCACCGACTGATCAAACTCCATTTTGCCCTTTACTACCGCAAGGTAAGTGCGCTCGATACTGTGTTTGGCAAACTGGGCTGCAAGCTCAAGGTGGCTGAAATTATTCTTGGCGACAACGAGCAGCCCGGAGGTTTCTTTATCGAGGCGGTGCACAATACCCGGCCTCTGGGGGTTGATATCAGAAAGTGTGCCAAAGCGGTGCAGCAGCGCGTTTACCAAGGTATGCTCGTAATTGCCCGGAGCCGGATGCACCACCAGGCCCGCGGGCTTGTTAATCACTGCCAGGTCGTCATCCTCATAAACCACATCCAGCAAAATGTCTTCGGCAGCAGGAGCGCCGCTTTTTTTATCAGCGATCACCGCGCGGAACCTGTCTCCGGATTTTACTTTATAGTGCGGCTTAGGGCATGTCCCGTCAACATGGGTCACTAATTTATCCACGATTATTTTCTGAATCGCGGTCCGGGAAAGCCCGGGAACCTCGCGGCTGAAGAATTCAGACAAAAAAAGGTCCAGGCGCCGCCCGCTCGCTTCTTCAGGGACTAATATCTCAAATTCACGCATATTATTCGTCGTCCGTTTACCCCGAGCGAAGTCGAGGGGTCGTTCGTCTTTCGTCGTTCGTATCTGTAGGGGCGGGTTTCAAACCCGCCCCTACATGCAGCATTATAAGTTTTGTTAAGGCGACAACGAACAAGGCAACGCTGAAAAGCTGGAACGGCGTCAGCCCCCATAATGCCGGAGAGTTGTCGCCGCGGAAGAACTCGATGAAGAACCTCTTTGCGGAGTAAAGCAGGATGTAGAGAAAAAACACTGTCCCCGCTTTCAGGCCGGGCCTCTCCTGCATGAACCTTAAAAAAACAAAAATCGCCAGGAGTATTAAGGTGGAATAGATCTGGGTGGGAATAAGCAGCTCGCTGCCCGCGTCAACATAGATGCCGAATTTGGAGGGCCGGCCGTAGCAGCAGCCGTTTAAAAAACAGCCGATCCTGCCGATTGCCTGCGCCAAAACTACAAAAGGAACCAGGATATCCAGGGCTGTATAAACGGAAATTTTTTTTCTTCTCAAATATAAACAGGAGCAAAGTACCGCCAGCAGCATCCCTCCGAACCAGGATAACCCGCCGTGCTGGAGCATAAGAATTTCCAAGGGATGCGAAATATAAAATCGCAGGTTATTTAATACAAATAAAGCGCGCGCGCCGGCGATCCCGGAGACGACCGCGATAAAACACACACCGGAAATAATCTCCGGGGCAATACTTTGTCTTGCGGCTTGGCGCACGGCAAGCCACGAGGCGATGAAAAAAGCCAAAGCAAGCGTCAGGCCGTAGGAATAAACAGTAAATGGGCCGATTTGGCAAATTATTGGATGCATTATTTATCCTTGTGTTTTAAAACCGCCCAGGCCAGTAATACAGCGCCGACGGTAATACTGCTGTCCGCGACATTGAACACCGGCCAGACGCGGAAATCCAGGAAATCGACCACATAACCCAGGCGCCAGCGGTCAATAAGGTTACCCACCGCTCCGGCTAATACCAGCGCCAGGGCAAGGTTAAAAAAAGAAAGTTTTCTCCAGCCGGCGCGCCTTAAGTTGGAACATATAAGAATCACCGCCAATACCGAAAAGACAATAAACAACAAAACTTGTCCTTTAAACAAACCGAACGCGGCACCCCGGTTATGCACCAGGCTCAAAGAAAATACCCCGGGTATAACCGGTATGGATTGCCCCAAAACTAAATTTTTTGAGATAACGAATTTAGCGAGTTGGTCTAATGATATGATTGCCGTTACGAGGATAAAGATCATCACAAAGAGGCCGCTTAAAGCCTACTTCTTTTCCTTTTTCTCCTGGCACTTGAGGCACATGCGGGCGTAAGGCACGGCCTTGAGCCTGTTTTTGGCAATGAGGGTTTTACAGCTTTCGCAGACGCCGTAGGTGCCGTCTTCTATCTTTTTCTGCGCGTCGGATATCTCATAAAGCAATTGCCGGTCATTGGAGGCAAGGCCCACGGAGAATTCCCTGTCGTAGGTATCGGTAGCCACATCTGCCATGTGGTAGGTATAACCGGAGATGTCCCCCGAGGCGTCCTTCTGTGTTTTCTTCAAGGTATCCTCGGATATGTGCTTTATGTCATCGACCATCTTTTCTTTGATATTGAGGATTATCTTCTTGAACTCGGCAAGTTCTTTCTTGTTAAATTTCTTCTTCAATTTATTATCCTCCGATAGCGCTGGAACACTTGTCGCAGATCTCCGGGTGCCCTAAATCACGTCCCACCGAATGCGAATAATTCCAGCAACGCTGGCATTTCTGCCCCTGCGCCTTAGTTGCATTAACTACGACCCCTGCTGCTTGCGCCTCCTGGAGCACCTCCACCTGCGAAACTTTGAATATCTCACAGAGATCAGACTTAAGACTTGTTAGAAATCTATACCGTTCTTGGTCATTTGTCAACAGTTTTATTGCCGCGTCAAACGAACTGCCGATCTCGCCCCGGGCGCGCATCTCTTCCAGGGCCTTGGCCGCATCCGGGATCAACTGAATAACGCTTGATTCAAATTGTTCCATAAAGGATATTTCATCCGGACTGTAGGGACAGGTTTCAAACCTGTCCCTACCGAGTGTAGGCCAATCTGCCAGATGCACGCTGGATACGCGCCCGCCTTTTGTCCCCCGGGGCATATTCTGCCAAACCTCTTCCGCGGTAAAGGCCAGGACGGGGCTGATCAATTTTACCAATGCCTCCAGGACCTCATAGATAGCAGTCTGCGCGGCCCTTCTCTGGAGAGACTTTGCCGCTGAAGTATAAAGCCTGCCTTTTGCCATATCAAGATAATACATGGACATGTTTTCGTTGCAAAAATCGTATATCACCTTATAGGCCTTGTGGAATTCAAAATTTTCATAGGCCCTGTCCGCTGCCGGAATAAGCTTCTGATGCAATGTGTTTAATATCCATTTATCGATTGTGGCTAGGCTGGCATGGTCAACCTTATCCGTATCAGGATCAAAATCGTAGAGATTGCTCAGGATAAACCTGATGGTATTTCTGATCTTGCGGTATGCCTCGGAAAGCCGGGTCAATATCTCTTTTGAGATGCGGATATCTTCGTTGTAGTCGCTGGCAGCGACCCATAAGCGCAGGATATCCGCGCCGTAATCTTTGATGATCTCCTGGGGCGAGATCACATTCCCCAGCGACTTGGACATCTTTCTCCCTGCGCCATCAACCACAAAGCCATGCGTCAAGACGCTCTTAAACGGCGGGATCCCGTCAATGCAGACCGCCGGTATGAGTGATGACTGGAACCATCCGCGATGCTGATCAGAGCCTTCAAGGTATAAGGCGGCGGGAAACTCTAATTCTGGCCTGGTTTTAAGAACTGCCTGGCTGCTTACCCCGGAATCAAACCAGACATCCAGAATATCCGTCCCTTTAGAAAAAGCCGAAGAACCGCAATGCGGGCACTTAAGGCCAGGTGGCAGAAAATCTAACGTATCTCTGGCAAACCAACAGTCGCTTCCTTCTGCGGCAGAGAACCCGGCGAATTTTTCAATCACTGCCGGGTCTAAAAATTCTTCCTTGCAATTGTCACAGGCCAGCGCCGGAATCGGCACGCCCCAATATCTCTGGCGCGATAGGCACCAGTCGGGCCGGGTCTCAACCATGCTGGAAATTCTTTCTTTTCCGGCGGCCGGCACCCAGCGCACTTCTTTATCAATTGCCTCCAAGAGGCGGCGGCGCAAGCCCTCATGGTCAATTTTTAAAAACCATTGTTTAGTGGCACGAAAGATCACCGGCTTTTTACAGCGCCAGCAGTGCGGGTAGGAATGTTGAATTGTGCCGCTAAACAACAACGCTCCCTGCGCCTGAAGTTTTTCTAAAATGGGCTTATTGGCATCATAGACATTCAATCCGCTGAACTCTCCGGCAGTGGAATCAAAATTTCCTTTATTGTCCACCGGCATGATGATCTCCAGGCCGTATTTCTTGCCCGTAAGATAATCTTCCGCGCCGTGTCCCGGAGCAGTATGCACCAATCCGCTGCCTTCTTCGACGGAGACATAATCTGCCAGCACTAACTTTCCTTTTCTCAATGCAAATGGATGGGTATAGATAACACCTTCCAGGTCTTTGCCTTTTATCTCTTTGATCAATTCGTATCCGGAAATATTTGACGACTCCAGGGCGCGCGGCAGGAGATCTTTGGCGATGATCAAATTTCCTTTGTCCGTTTTGATGTAAGCGTAGGTAAAATCCGGGTGTGCCGCGACCGCAACGTTTGCCAAAAGCGTCCAAGGTGTAGTGGTCCAGATCACAAAGTAGCTGTCTTTCTGGAAAGCGGCGTCATCAATGCTGAATTTAACGAATACTGACGGCGAGGCATGGTCCTGGTATTCAACTTCCGCCTCGGCCAAAGCTGTCTCACATTTAAAACACCAGTTCACCGGCTTTAAGCCGCGCCAGACATAACCTTTTTCCACTAATGTTTTAAACGAAGTGATGATCGCCTTTTCGTAATCTTTGTCCAGTGTCAGATACGGATGCTCCCACTCGCCGAATACGCCCAGCCGCTTAAACTCTTCCTTCTGGATATCCACATACCTGTTGGCGTATTCATGCGCTTTTTTGCGAAAATCGAGCTGCGCGATCTGGTATTTGCTGATCTTTAATTCTTTGAACAACTGGTGCTCCACCGGCAGGCCGTGGCAATCCCAGCCCGGCACATAAGCGCAGTCATACCCGCGCATGGAGCGGTATTTGATGACAATATCCTTAAGGGTCTTGTTCAGGGCATGGCCGATATGGATATTTCCGTTGGCATACGGAGGCCCGTCGTGCAGGACATATTTGGGCCTGCCTTTTGAATGCCCGCGGATCAAACGGTAAATATCTGATTCCTGCCACTCTTTTAAAAAAGTCGGCTCGCGCTTAGGCAGGTCCGCCTTCATCGGAAAATCGGTCTTGGGAAGATTGAGAGTATTTTTGTATTCCATATTTCGTCGTCCGTCGTCCGTTTACCCCGAGCAAAGTCGAGGGGTCGTTCGTTAATCCCTTATAAATACTTTCCGATAATAATATCCAAATCCTTCTTTGTTTTATCCGGAATCGCTTGTTTATCTGTCATGATCGCGTGTTTGAGCGCCTCGCCGCAGGAACAGGCCCTTTTCTCGGGCATAGACTTTACGATAGAGACGATCATTTTCCTGGCGTTTTCAATATTGTTCTGCAGATTCTGGATGATCATCTCTATGGTAACAGTTTCATGGCTTGAGTGCCAACAGTCATAATCGGTTACCGCGGCCAATGTAGCATAACAAATCTCGGCCTCGCGCGCCAATTTTGCTTCAGACATATTGGTCATGCCGATTATATCCATACCCCAGCTGCGGTATAATTCGGATTCAGCGCGCGTGGAAAATGCCGGGCCCTCCATGTTTAAATAAGTGCCGCCCTGATGAATGCTCAAACCTAGCCCTCTGCCCGTCTCATATAGCAGCGCGTTTAACTGCCGGCATACCGGATGGGCAAAACCAATGTGCGCCACCACGCCGTTGCCGAAAAAAGTCATCTGCCGGGCCTGGTTGGTGCGGTCCACGAATTGGTCCGGCAAAACAAAATCCATCGGCTTTAACTCCTCCTTAAGGCTGCCGCAGGCAGTCACAGAGATGATCCTGTCCACGCCGAGCTTTTTCATGCCATAGATATTGGCGCGGTAATTTATATCGCTAGGCAGGATGCGGTGGCCGATGCCGTGGCGAGGCAGGAACACGATCTCCTTGCCTTCCAGCTGTCCGGTAATAAATTTATCCGATGGAGAGCCAAACGGCGTTTCAATCTCTATTTCCTGAACACCGGTCAAACCATCAATTTTATATAAGCCGCTTCCGCCGATAAAACCTATTTTTCCCATCATGCACCTCTCAATCGTCATTGCGAGCCGAAGGCGAAGCAATCATGGTTTTGAGATTGCTTCGTCGCAAAAAACGCTCCTCGCAATGACAGGTTATTTAATGTACTGGCTCAATTCTTTTGCCCGACGCAAGGCCGCCTGCACTGCCTGCGCCAATGATCCGCCGTTTTTTAATACTTCCAGCCCCGCCTCGGTGGTCCCCCCTTTTGAGGCGACTCTTTTCGACAATTCAGCCGGCGTTATATGCAGCGCTTCAATAGCAGACATAGAGGCGCTGGATATAGAGTCTGCCGCCGCCGCGGCTTTTTCTTCATCAAAACCCACGCTCTTTGCCGCCGCAATAAATTCAGGGATAAAATAATTCTTTTTATATTCTTCCCACTTCTCTCTTGGCTGCTGATCAAAGAGAAAACCCCAGAACCCCGGCCCGCTGCCTCCGACCGCGGTGGCCGCGTCCATCATGTTCTCCTCAATGACAAAAACACTCCCTATGGATCTAAACAACCCGTCCGCAAACATCAAATCGCCGTCTAAGGCATAATGTCCTTTACAAATGTATGTCAATGACTTTGCGGCAATCGCTCCGATATTGGGCATTATCCGGATAACCCTTATGGCACCCAGAATATTTTCTATGTATTTAGTAGTGATGCCGGCGGCAATTGAAATAATCAGCTTACCCGCAGTTTTATCTTTGATCTCAATCAGTGCCGCCTCAAAATCCTGCGGCTTGACCGCCAGGATCACGGCATCGGCCTTATCCGCTACTTCCGCGGCGGAATTAAGCGCACAAACGCCGGTTAGGCCTGCCAGTTTGGCAGCGACTTTATCAAAGACAAAAAGGCGGTACTTGCCTTTTATCCGCGCGGCAATCGCCGCGCCCATGTTCCCGAAGCCGATAATGCCTATTTTTTTTCTAAAGATTTTTAGCATATACATTGTTCTCTGTAGGGGCGGGTTTCAAACCCGCCCCTACAAAACGCTGCACTCACCCAAATATCGCCCGGCCAAGGCGGACCATGGTCGCACCTTCTTCAATCGCGACTTCAAAATCATCGCTCATGCCCATAGATAGAATTTGTAGCCCCCCGTAGGACGTGGGACGTAGGACGTGGGACGTAAAAAAAACATTAATTCTATCCCGCAGCTCCCTTAATTGCCGAAAATATGGGCGTGCGGATTCGGGATCATCGGCCGCGGGCGCTATGGTCATCAGGCCCCTGATATTTACATTTTTTAGGCCGGCGATATCCGCTATAACCTGCTGGGCTTGCTCAAGTTTTATCCCGGATTTACTCTCTTCCGGCGACGTCTTGATTTCAAGCAGGATGTCCTGAACTTTATTGATCAAGGCTGCTTGCCGGTCAATTTCCTGCGCCAGGCGCAGGCTGTCCACCGATTGGATCAAATCAAAGATCTTTACTGCAACTTTAACCTTATTGGTCTGCAAATGGCCGATAAAATGCCACTTGATATGCCCGGTTATGTAGGGACAGGTTTCAAACCTGTCCCTACAGGCCGTATTCATCTGTGACTCACGGCTTGCAGTTACCAACTGGTTATATTTTTCCAGCGCTTCCTGGGCCCTGTTCTCCCCGATGTCGGTTATACCGGCGGATATTGCCTCTCTTATCTCTTCAATGCCCCTGTTTTTAGTGACGGCAATAACGGTTATTTCCTGTCCGTTACGGCCGGCCCTGGCCGCTGCCGCTGCGATACGCTGCCTTACCTTTAATATATTGTCCCGTATCATCGAGACAATATTATACACGATAAAACGCCGGGGTCAATTGTCAATATCGCGATTGGTCGTTCGTCTTCCGTATTTCGTTTTTCGTTTTTTAACTTTACGAACAACGGGATACGAATAACGGACGACGATATACGAACGACGGACGACGGGTTTAAAAATATTCCTGGTAGGCTTCTTTGAATTTACTTACTGCCTTTAAAAGCGGGTTTTGCGGGTGCAGCTCGGAAACGGCATCTTCCTGCTCTTGATCCAGCGTTTCGCAGAGCATGCCGATGGCGGTCAGATAGGCCAGGTACTGCCGGCCGGCAAGGGCGCTGTCTTCTTTTACCAGAGAAAGCACGGCGGGATTATTGATCCGGCCTATTTTTACGGGTATGGATAAAGTATTCTCCAGCATCTCGATCAGGCCTTCTAAGAACATAGCCCTGCCTGCGGCAACGAAATTATTCAGCGCGTAAAGAGGAGTCCTCTTTTCCGCCGCCTCTTTTACAGCACAGCAAAGAGACCGTGCCGCCGGGGTGATAATTTGCGATACCAATTTTTGCTTGATCGGTTTATAGAAATTGCTCTTTTTGACCAGGATCTCCTTGTCTTCGGAGATCTGGCCGGCGTCGCCTATCACGCCATGGGACCTCTTAATGTCTTCGGCCAGCTCAAATGGGACCTTCAATTCCTCTTGCAACCGGGCAGTCAGGCTGTCACCGCCCATAGGCAGGATCTGGATATCGGCGAGTATGCCGGACTTGAAAAAGAGCATCTGCGTCGTGTCGCTGCCGATATCACAGAGGATATTCGCGCCGTCTTTAAAATCTTTGGCGAAGACCGCGCTTGCCGTGGCCAGGCCGGAGAAAAAAAGGTTCTTTAGATCATAGCCGGATTGGTTGATAACGCGGGTTATGCTCTGGATCGAAGATAGCCTGGCGCAGATAAGGTAAAGGTCAACCTCCAGGCTATGGCTGTATAAACCCAGAGGATTGGTAATATTACTCTTTGAATCTATGGTGTAACTGGAGGGGATCTGATGGATTATTTCCTCTTCAAGGCTCGAGCCTAAGATACGCGCCTGCTCCACTGCTTTGTGCATGTCCGAGGCGGTGATCACCTTGTTGCCGCGCTCGGCAAGCGGGACAATCGCGCGGCTGTGCTTTGTCAGGATATCCGGCCCGGAGACATTGACGCTGACGGAGCTGACATTAACGCCGCTTTTGGCCTTCAGGCTCTTCATCAGGGCGCTGACCGCGCCGACTAGGTCTATGGAGTTGACAATAGTGCCTTCTTTGACGCCGCGCGAGGCCACGCTCTCAAAAAAAAGCTCGGTGACCTGCTTCTTTTTCATACGCGCCAGGCAGGCGCAGATCTTGCTTGATCCGATATCCAGGGCGCAGAGATAATTATTTTTTAGCATCATTGAATTTTATCACGGGGCTGGCAAACCTTAGGTCAATGTATTTAATTTTATAGAGTTCTTCTTTTTCTTGAGTAATTATATTTTCCAGAAGTTTGATTTTGGCTTGGATATTAGCTCCGCCAAACTTTACCTCTAGATATTGTACTCCTGTAGGGGCGGGTTTCAAACCCGCCCCCACCTTAAGAACCCGCTGTGCTTTAGATGCAGCCTGCACAGCGGATGCATCCTGCGGTATCGTCATCATCACGGATAAATTCGCGGGGCTGGCCGCGTCAACCTTCTTTATAAAATAGCTCTTCAACACCATGCTCTTATTGGCCTGCGCTATGATCTGAAGCGCAAGCAGCAGTTCTTTGGTATTGTAAATCTTCCCGGGCTTAGGCCCGAAGATCTTGGTTTCAAGGCCGGTGATCACCGGCAGCGCGTCAGGCGGCGCCGGCGTTTCAAGATTAAAAAGCAACCCATCCTGGTCAACGGCAAAATATTTATATAACTTGACCGCCGCCACGGGTGTGCGCTTTGCGACATCTACGTATATGCGGTCCGGTAACACCCTGGTCAGCTTGATCAATTTAGCGTCCGGATAAAACTGGGAGACATAGGCCGCCTGCGCGGCCAGATTTATGCTGAATATGTTTTTGCCCTTGAGATAATCAAGGTTGAGGCCAAAACCCTGTTTCACGACTATGTTTCTCACCTGGAAATAATCCCAAGTGCGCAACGCTTTCCAAATATATCCCACAAATAAAGAGATGGCAAGCAAAATTACTGCCGCCAGGACCATTATCCGCACGGGGCCGGATGCCTTGCTGCCGGAAGGGCTGCGGGATCTATTTTTTCTCATAGGCAGAATCTATCAATTTCAGGCAAAGCGCCGCAAACCCGATACCCGCGGCATTGGCCGCTTTGGGCAGGAGGCTGGTCGCGGTCATTCCGGGAATGGTGTTGACTTCCAGGATATAGGGCAGATTGTCTGGCGACAGAATAATATCCACCCTTGAACAACCAAAACAACCCAGCGCCTTGTGCGCCGATAAAGCCGCGGATTTAATATTCTCGGCGACACCATTGTCCAGCTTTGCGGGCACTTCGTAACTGGTCATGCCCTGCTTGTATTTGGCTTCATAATCAAAAAATTCTTTTTTGGGAATGATCTCCACCACAGGCAAGGGGTCCTCGTTTAGAATACCGACGGTCATCTCCCGGCCCGGAACATAAACGCTCGTAATGATCTTGTTTTGGGAGCTAAAGGCAAAGTCTACTGCCTGCTCAAACTCTTCTAAGTTCCTGATAATGGAGAGGCCGATGCTCGAGCCTTCGGCAGCCGGCTTAATTACCAGAGGCAGGCCGAAACGCAAGCTTAAGGCGGCCGCGCTGCCGCGCTCCCGTTTTTCTATCACTTGATAATCAGGGACAGACAGGCCGCAATCCTTAAATAACTTAAGCGCCGCGGATTTATCCATGGCCAGCCGGCTTGCCGCGACACCGGAACCGGTATACGGAATTTTTATCGCCTCTAAGATTTCCTGTATTGTTCCGTCTTCACCGAAACGGCC
This sequence comes from Candidatus Omnitrophota bacterium, assembly GCA_030691585.1. Lineage (GTDB taxonomy): Bacteria > Omnitrophota > Gorgyraeia > Gygaellales > Profunditerraquicolaceae > JAUYEC01. The sequence continues at coordinate 8,800 of JAUYEC010000129.1, read as the reverse complement.
GTGTAAAGCGAGAAAAGCGCAGTCTATTTTTTGGCGCCGGACGGCGCTGATGGCCTCTTGCGGGTCATCGGTCTTGATATTAATGCCGGCCACCTCAAGGCCGAGCTCGGTCAAGGCGGCAATTACCGCCACGCCCGATTTCAGCGATATCTCTCTTTCCCGCGACGGCCCGCCCATGAACACGCCGATCTTACCAAACATCCTCTTAGAGCGTAGATTGATAAATTTTTGGGCCCGTGGTTTCAAAACCATAATTTTATTTCCGGCTGCAGATCTACGCCGAATCTCTCTTTTACTTTTTTTGCGGCCTCGCGCATTAACGCCAGCACATTAGCAGCGGACGCGGAGCCGGTGTTGACGATAAAATTAGCGTGGCGCAGGCTGATCTGAGCGCCCCCGGCAGATACGCCTTTTAAACCGCATAAATCTATAAGCGCACCTGCGGCCCCGGCTGCGGATGGATTCCTAAACACGCATCCGGCATTGGGAAACGCGTATTCCTGTTTATTACGGCGCGCCGATAGATACGCTGATATTTTTTTTCTTATCCGCGGCCGATTACCCCGACACAGCTTAAGAACCGCCTCCAGGATCACGTATTTTGCCAATCCTGAACTGCGGTAAGCAAACTTTATCTGTTTTCTCTCCAGCGTCTTTATTGCGCCGGAGTGATCCATAACGGTTATTTCTTTAACCCGTGAGCCGACTTCTCTGCCCCATGCTCCGGCGTTACCCGCCAGCGCGCCACCCAGCGTGCCCGGTATACCGGCCAAAAATTCTAATCCGCTTAACCCGTGCTCGCGGGCAGATGAAACTACCTTTGCCAGGCTCACGCCACTGCCGCAGATAAGCCGGTTGCCGTCGCGCGAAATCTTCTGAAAACATCGCGCGCTAAGATGCAAGACTATTTTTTTAAGGCCGCGATCGCTGGCCAGTATATTAGTTCCGGCACCTATGACCGTAACCGGTATTTTATACCTTTTGGCCTGAACAAGCAAGAACCTTAAATCATCAATGTCACTTGGCTCAATAAAAAAACGCGCCGGCCCGCCGATCCGAAAGCTCGTATGCTTCTTAAGCGGCTCTTGCGCCAGGACTTTTCCTTTTAAGCTCTTGCGCCAATTCATCGCCCACCTTTGTAATATCGCCGGCTCCCAAAGTCATCACCAGGTCCCCGGGCTCAAGCATCGCCAGGATATGCGGCCGGATCTTATCAATGGCCAGATAAGAAACTTCCTTTTGCCCTGAACGTTCTCTTATTTTATCAAATATACCTTTAGCGCTGACCCCCTCTAAGGGGAGCTCTCCGGCCGGGTAAATATCCGTGATAACAAGGCAATCCGCGGCGTCAAAGGCCCCTGCGAAATCATCCAGAAGCAGCTTTGTCCGGGTATAGCGGTGAGGCTGGAATATAACGATCATTCTTTTGTGCGCCAATTTTTTTGCCGCCTCCAGCGTAGCCCTGATCTCAGAAGGATGGTGCGCGTAATCGTCAATGACCATGAGCCCAACGCCTTGATATTTTACTTCCAGCCTGCGGCCTGCTCCTTTATAACCGCTAAGGGCATTTTTGATAAACGCGATATCTATGCCCAGTTCCAGGCCCAGGGCGACGACACTCAGCGCATTGGAAATATTATGCTCGCCTCCTAAGGCCAGCTCAAACCTGCCTATAAGCTTACCCCTGTAAAAACAATCAAATTCAGAACTTAAACCCTGAAAACAAATTTGCCCGGCATAAATATCGTTATCCTTTTTTAGCCCAAAAAAAATGTGCTTTTGTTTGCGAGACGCAAGCAGCAATCTTAGATTCGGATCATCGCCGCAGCAGATCAAGCAGCCCTGCGCGGGCGTCTTATCCATAAATTCCCCAAAGGCCTCCAGCTCCAATTCAAAAGTCCCGTAATAATCCAGGTGTTCCCGGTCTATATTGGTGATTATGGAATAATCGGGCCGGTAATATAAAAACGAGCCGTCTGACTCGTCGGCCTCGGCGACAAAAAATCCACCCCGGCCAAAGCGGACATTGGCGCCTATGTTTTTGAGGATCCCGCCGACGGCAACAGTAGGATCGAGGCCGGCTTCCAGCAAAAGAAATGATACCAGGGATGTAGTCGTCGTCTTGCCGTGGCTGCCGCTTACGGTGATAACGGACTTATCTTTCATCAGCAGGGAGAGCGCCTCCGCCCTTTTGATCAAGGGAACACCTGAAATCTTTGCCTGCGCGATCTCCGGATTGTCCGAGCCGATCGCCGATGAATACACGGCCACCGCCGCGCCCCGCACATTCTCGGCGTTATGCCCGATAAAGATCCTGGCTCCGGCATCTCTAAGCTCATCCGTAATCGGCGTATTTTTCAGGTCTGAACCGCTGACCTGCGCCCCGCGGTGCAGCAATAATCGCGCGATGCCGCTCATCCCGATACCGCCGATGCCGATAAAATGATACCGGCCTTTTAAGCTTTCAGGTAATTCTGCCATGCCGTATCCAGTTCCTTTAAGTTGTTAAACCGGTAAGCCGCGCTGATCGCAAGTTCCAGGTTTCTTTTATCCCTGAGGTTCTGGCAAAAAGACACAAATTTACTCTTTCCAAACTCACTGATCAAATAATCTATGATTGTAACCGCCTCATCATAAAATAGGCCGACGGCTTTGGTATTTGTGCCAAACGAACTCGGGTCCATCCTGGAAAGTTTATCCAGCGGTATAAGCTTGCCGGCAGATATAGCCGCTTTGACATGCGGAAGCGCCGTGGGGTTGCGCAGGTTCTGCTGGAAAACCGCCACACCTTCATCGAGCCACACCGGCACAGCATGGTTGTCAAAACCCACAAATTCCCGGAATATGATATGCCCCAGCTCATGCGGCAGCACGGTATCGCAAAACTCTCCTGAACCGGAAAACGTATAGATTGTTTTTGCCTTTACCAGCGCCTGGCCCGCGGACCAGGCCGGCGCGCCGCTCTCCTTCTGGTATTGCTCAGGCGTATCATATACGTAAATTTTGGCGCGGTTATCCCAGAGCCAGAAATCAAAACGGATAAAACCTAAGGAGCTTGCGATACTGTTATAATAATCTTCGGCGCGGCTTGAGACACGGCTTACAAAATCTCCGGGAGCCGATTTATAATAAACAATAAAATGCGTAGTCCTTAATTCCTGCCATTTCTGCTGGTCGCGCGCGTGCGCTGCTGTTAACAACAGCGCCAACGCGCAAATAACGAGTAGAAATTTTTTCATGTTCCATGTTCTCCGTAGGGGCGGGTTTTAAACCCGCCCCTACATCATAACGGATCAAATTAATTCGCCTACGAGATATTCGAACCTCGCGTTTGTAGGGACAGGTTTAAAACCTGTCCCCACATTCAGTCGCCAATTTAATCGCTTCATTTGCCAAACGCTCCGCGGCATCGGGGAAAAAACACCCTTGGTCGCCTAAAGGCGCCGCGGTCAATTTGTGGGAAAGTGCGATCGCGCTTTTTAAGATGTCGGTTAGTTTGGCGGTTTTCAATTCATCATCCTCTACGATAAAAGCCCGGCCGCGCTTTGCTAAAACCCCGGCATTCCCCGCCTGATGCTGATGCGCGTAAGGATACGGGACGATCACCGCGGGTATCTGGAAAAAGGCGATCTCAGAAACCGCTATTGCACCACCCCTGGAGACTACAAGGTCGGAGGCGCTATAGGCATAGCGCATCTCTTTAAGAAAACTAAGGACCTTTGCTGAAATGCCCGCCTGCTGATAGCTTTTAATTAATTCTTCACGGGCCCTGCCGCCGCATAAATGGAACACCTGGAAATTGCCCTTCTCATCAAGGCGCAGGCAGGCGTTTAAAAAACCCGCATTTATGCTTTCAGCGCCCTGGCTGCCGCCGGTGACAAGGATAGTGAACTTATCCGCGCTCAGGCCAAAAAAATTTAGCGCCTCTAACTTCCCGGTTTTAAAAATCTCTTTGCGCAGAGGATTCCCGGTAAGCGTGACTTTTTTTTCGTAATTCTTTAAAAACGCTTTTGATTCGCAAAATGATACGGCAATGCGGTGCGCGAGGGCCGCGAGCAGCTGGTTTGCCTTTCCGGGCAAGACGTTCTGCTCATGGATCAACGTTCTTATCCCCGCAAATCGGGCGAAGATTATTACCGGGACACTTGCTATGCTGCCAAATCCCACCACAAGATCAGGCTTAAACTCAATCAGCAAGCGTAAACTTTCAAACATGCCCTTTAAAAAATCAAATCCGCAGTATAAAAAACCAAAAACGGTCCTATTTTTAAATGAAGAAACGGATATGTGCCTTACCGCCAATGCCGGATCGCACGCATCTACCGGGATATGCTTTTCAGGCAGGACGAGCATTAGCTCTACCTCGGGCCGCAGGCTTTTCAAGGCCGATAAAAAAGCCACAGCCGGATATATGTGGCCGCCGCTTGAGCCGGCAACCGCCATGATTTTCGTCTTGTCTTTACACATTACGGTTACGTTCGTTGATTACGGTTACGATGCCCGTTTCGTCTTTCGTCATTCGTCTTTCGTCGTCCGTATTTCATTAAACATGTTGCGGATGACGACCGACGGACGACGGTATACGGAAGACGGACGACGATACGGGCTTCGTTGCCGTAACCGTTACCGAGCATCATCTACGGATAGTCTCCGGTGCGCGCTATATTGACCAGTATACCGACGCTGCACATATCAAAAATCAGAGACGAACCGCCGTAACTGATAAAGGGAAGCGGCAGGCCCTTGGTCGGCAGCAGGCCGCATGAGACGCCGATATTGATCACTGCCTTAAGAGAGATCATTGACACCAGGCCCAGCGCCAGGAAATAACCGAACTTATCGGAACAATTCTTGATCACCTTGACACCCTGCTGGACAAACATCATCAATAATACTATGACCGCCAGCGTTCCCAGTAATCCCAGCTCCTCCCCGATAATAGAAAAAATAAAATCCGTGTGTGCCGCGGGAAGGTAGAATAATTTCTGCTTGGAATGGCCCAGGCCCACGCCGAAGATCCCGCCCGAACCCAAGGCGATCTGCGACTGGATGATCTGGAAGCCGCTGCCCTTGGGGTCCAACCACGGATTCAAAAAAGTCAATATGCGCGCGCGCCGGTACGGGACACTAAAGATCAAAAAATAAAGCACCGGCATCCCGGCCAGGAGCAAAGACAACAAATAAGTCAGGCGCACGCCGGAGACATAAAGCATGATAAAAACCACGGCCGCAAGGGCCATGGTCGTGCCCAGATCCGGCTGCATCAAGATTAACAATGCGCAGACACCCAAAACGCAGAGCGGCGGCAAAAAGCCCTTGAAAAACTGCTTGATCGCTTCACCCTTACGCGCGATAAAATCCGCGACATAGATGATTATAGCCAGGCTTGCCAGTTCCGAAGGCTGAAAACTGATGAATTTAAACCTGAACCACCTGCGCGCGCCGGATACCTCCCTGCCGATGCCGGGGATCAACACCAGGACCAGTAATAATAAGGAGAGCAATAAAAAAGGCTTTGCGATACGCCGGAGATTTTTGTAATCAATGGCCATCATGGCGATGGTAAAGAGCGCTCCGATGGCCAGGAAGACAAGGTGCCGCTTTAAAAAAAATAAACTGTCTTTATACCTCTCCCAGGCGTAGATGCTGGACGCGCTGTAGATCATCACCACGCCCACGCAGACCAGGACCACGGAAACCGTAAAGAGGTTTATGCGGATATTACGGATCATATTTATAACCCAAACCTTTTGTAGGGACAGGTTTCAAACCTGTCCCTACAAATATATCCTGTAGGGGCGGGTTTAAAACCCGCCCCTACATCACAGGGATGCGACGGCCTTCTTAAAACACTCGCCTCTTTCTTCGTAGCCGCTGAACATATCAAAACTTGAGCACATCGGAGATAACAAGACACAATCTCCGGCAGAGGCAGCGGCATGGGCCTTATTCACCGCATCGCTAAGGTCAAGGGCATATTCAACCTTCAGCAGATCGCCAAGGGCCGAACTGATAATGCTTGCGGCTTCACCGATGAGCACGGCAAGTTTTACTTTACCGGCCGCGGCCTGCTTAATAAGGCCGTAATCCACACCCTTGTCTTTACCTCCGGCTATCAGAATGACCGGCGCTTTAATATTATTCAGGGCCCAGATCGTGGATTCAGCGGTAGTGGCCTTAGAGTCATTGATAAACCTGATACCGTTGAGGTCGGCTACGCATTCCATGCGATGTGGTAAACCGGTAAAATTCTTAAAGGCCTCATGGATCAATTTTTTATCTATTCCCAAAACCTTTCCCACTCCAATCAGCGCTTCTTCATTGGGATTAAGGCCGCCGGCGGCTGAAAAAGGCACGAGGCCTGCTTCGGCCCCGGCAACGGCCAGCCTTAGCACTTCGTCGTCATGATTATATACCAGAAAATCTGCCTTATCCTGGTTCATAAATATGCGTTTTTTTGCCGCTATATACTCTTCCATATCTTTATGCCGGTCAAGATGGTTACGGCCGATGTTGAGGATTACTGCGACCTGAGGTTTAAAATCCCTTATTCTCTCCAGCTGAAACGAGCTCACCTCAAGGCAGACATAATCACGCGCTGACACCTTTTCCACTTGCCCGCAAAATGGGTCTCCGATATTTCCCAGGAGAAAGGTTTTTCTACCCGCGGCCTCGAATATCCTGCTGATAAGAGTAGTCACCGTGGTCTTGCCGCTTGAGCCGGTCACCGCGATCACCGTGCCCGGACATAAAAACCAACCCACTTCTATTTCGCTTATTACCGGCACTTTTAATTCTTCGGCCCATACTACAGGCAAGGCATGGCCAGCAACGCCCGGAGAAATAACCACCAGGTCCTGCCCGCGAATAAACTCCGGGGTGTGGCCCCCTAATTCCAGCCGGATTTTTTTTGCCTTTAAGCCTGCCGCGTGACAGCGGACTTCTTCATTATCCTTTTGCTCGGTAACGCTTACCATGGCACCCAGGCTACTAAGTAATTCCGCGCACGAAGCGCCGCTTTTGGCCAGGCCGACTATTGTAACCCGCTTGTCCCTAAAATATTCTATATTGCGCATAATATCCCTATATTTAAACTGTAGGGACAGGTTTAAAACCTGTCCCTACAGATGCTCAGACATCTCATGCATTTTAATTTTTCCTACCTTATCTTCAACGTCACTATCGTCAACAACGCCAACAGGCCGGCCACGATCCAGAAACGCACAATGACCTTATTTTCCTGCCAGCCTAAAAACTGGAAATGATGATGGACGGGCGCTATTCTGAAGATGCGTTTTTTAAGAATTTTAAAAGAAGCGACCTGCAGAATGACCGATACTGCCTCCAGCACAAATATCCCCCCGGCGATCACCAGGAGCATTTCTTTTTTGATCAAGAGCGCGACGGTGCCGAGGGCGCCGCCCAGGGCAAGCGCGCCTACGTCGCCCATAAAAATGGAGGCGGGATAACAATTAAACCACAGGAAGCCAAGGCCGGCCCCGAATATGGCGGAGCAAAACACGGTCAGCTCTCCGCTGCCTTTAATGTATGGAATGAATAGATAATCGCTGAATCTTAAATTTCCCGAAACATAGCTCAACACCGCAAAGGCGATCGCTACCATCACCACGATGCCGATGGCCAGGCCATCCAGGCCGTCGGTAAGGTTTACGGCGTTGGAGCTTCCGGCAATGACCAGGATCACAAAAATGATGAAAAAACCGTCTAAATTCATGGAGACGTTTTTTAAAAAAGGGATATCCAGCCTGAGGTTATTCTGCTGCGGCCCCAATAACAGGATTATTCCCAACACCAGGCCCAGCACGATCTGGCTGGTCAGCTTGGCAGTAGGGGTCAGCCCCTTGGACCTCTTCTTTACCTGCTTTAAATAATCGTCCGCGAAACCCGTGGCACCCAGCCAAAAAGTGCTAAAGAGCACAATGATGATCTGACGGTTTAAAAGATCCGCCCACAGCAAAGTCGAGGCAAAAATCGCCGTCAGTATCAAAAGGCCGCCCATCGTAGGCGTATCCTGCTTGTTACGCTGCAATTCATGCAGGCGCTGGCTGTCTTCCACCCTTATATTTTCTCCGACTTTTAATTTTTTTAGTTTCTTTATCAGGATCGGCCCGAGGATCAGGCTGATCACAAAAGCGGTAAGAGCCGCCATTGCCGAACGGAAAGTGATATAACGAAAGATATTCAGGGCCGCAAACGTTGTATGTAACGGGTAAAGCAGGTAGTATAACATTTTCCTTGTTCCTTAATAATTTTGCCTGCCTGCAGGCAGACAAGACCTGTCGAACGTTCACCGTAGGGGCACGGCATGCCGCCCCTACGCGATATTCCGGTAGGGACAGGTTTCAAACCTGTCCCTGCAATTTATTTAGCGGAATATTTCTTCCATCTTCATTGAACGCGAACCCTTGACCAGCACGATATCGTCAGGGCCGGCGCAGATCCTGTTGAATAAAATATCGCGCGCTTGGGCCGCGTTGTCGCAGGTAAACATATCGGCGCGGGCTGATCCTGACTTGCGGACTTTCGCCGCTGCCTCGGTTGAGAGCCTCCCGACGCCGATTAAAGCGTCGCAGGAACGCGCGATCGCAACTTGGGCCCGGCGGTGGAACAGGTCCTGACGGGAGCCCAATTCCAACATGTCGCCCATCACGAATATCTTCCTGCCTTTGACGCGGATAGCCGAGAACGCGCGCAGGGCCTGTTCCAGCGAAAAAGGATTGGAATTATAAGTATCGTCAATAAATCTCACCGAGCCGTATTCTATCAGGTTCAACCTGCC
>JAUYEC010000085.1 GCA_030691585.1 Candidatus Omnitrophota bacterium | reverse complement strand
TGCTTGACGGCGCATCCATGGGGCTTAAGGAGGATGATTTTATCCGGTTAGTGCTTGAGGATTCTCCGGATCTTATCGGTATATCCTGTATGACTGCTTCCTCCCGGGAGGCATACAGCATGGCCAGGAAGCTCAAGGAGTTGTCTAAAGCCAAAATAGTGATGGGAGGGCCGCATGTAACTGATTTCGGCAAGGAGGTCCTTATTGAAGAAAAGGCGGCGGATCTGGCCGTCACCGGCGAGGGCGAGGAGACGATAGTCGAGTTATGCAGCCGGTTGAGCCAGGGCAGGGATCTCTTGGGGATCGAAGGTTTAATATTCAGGGATAAAGGTACGGTGATAGATAACGGGCCGAGAGTATCAAAGGGCCCGTTGGATGATATTTCCATGCCCGCCAGGGAATTATACGATAACCGGCTGTATTGTCCCCTGCCGAATTCTTATAAAAGGCTGCCATCGACGACATTGATCACTGCCCGCGGCTGCGCGTATAGAAAGTGCGCTTTCTGTTACACCGGCGGCATGCAGGGGCAGCCTTTCAGGAGGCACTCCGTAAAAAGGGTCATTGATGAGATAAAAATACTGGTGAATAACTACGGGATAAGGGAGATACAGTTCCTGGACAGTATATTCATCTTGAATAAGCCCTGGGTGGAAGAGTTTTGCCGGGTTCTAAAAAGCGAGAAGATCGACATCGCCTGGAATTGCGGCGCTAAGGTTGACCTGCTTGACCCCAAGATTTTGAAGACCGCCGCGGATGCCGGCTGTTATTCTCTTTTCTTGGGCCTTGAGTCCGGCAATCAGGACCTGTTGGATATTATACAGAAAGGCATTACCATCCAACAGATAAAGGATGCCGTGAAATGGGCGCATGAGGCAGGAATAGAAACGCGGGGTTCGTTTATATTGGGGCTTCCCGGAGAAACACCCGAGAAAGCAAAGAAGACGATCGAGCTGGCGGTCGAGCTCGATCTTACTTACGCGCAATTTAACCTGGCCTTTCCGTTCAAAGGGACAAAAATGGCCGATTTTGCCCTGGATATGGGCAAGGTTGTTGAATACAGGGGCCTGACCAAGGCGACCTATGTCCCAAACGGTTACCGCGACAGGGACGAATTGGAAACTGTAATGAGGAAGGCCTATATGAGATTTTATTTCAGGCCCGCCTATTTCTGGAAGCATCTTAAAAGAATAAAGAACCTTGAGGAATTGAAGCGTTATTTTGACGGAATAAGATTCATCATCGGGATATTATTCAACAAAACGGCAGGGAGAAAATAATGCGTATATTTTTGTCTCTTTTGACTTATCTGTCCCTGTTACTTATCGTCCAATCTAACAGAGGATATGTTCCCCTGACACTTGTGGCGGCGGATATTTACATCCCGGTTTATTATTGGCTGGTACTTTTTGTTTATACTTTTATTTACGCCCTTTATGCAAAAATAAAATTTTCCGGCATATTGGCGAATATGCTGATACTGGGAGTATTCCTGCACATAGATCTTATGCTGCTCGGGCTAAATCATTCGCTTTTATCCAATTCTTATTACGCGAGGATGTATATAGGGTACGCTTTTTTATTAGAAACAGTGTTATTTGCCGGCAGCGCGTATTTTTTCTTCCAAAAGGCGGGTTCTAAGTACACGCAAAAAGATTTTTATCTTTACCTGCCGCTGGGCTTTAATCTACTCTATCATTTATATCGGGATATGCGCTATATTGCTCCGGCGTATTTTGTGTTCCATCTGGGATTATTGTTGTGCGCCTATTTCGCCTGCAAGAATAAGCCTTTGATCCTGAGGCCTATCAGAGCCGCCGCAGGTTTTTTAAAGAAAGAGCGTACAATCATAATTTTAATATTCCTATTCGCCTTCGCTGCGCGGGCAATTTTTGCGGTCCATATAATACAGGTGACAGCAGGAGCGTTTCCGACAGCAAGCGATGACGGCCCGACATATCATGATCAAGCGGTTCTTATAACGCAAAATATCGCCAATTTAGTCAGCGCAAAAAAGATCATCCCCGGTGCGTATGACCCGGGTTATTCCATGTTTCTGGGACTGATATATAAAATTTTTGGGCCTAATTTCTACGCTGCCGCCCTTATTCAGTCGGCGCTCAACGCTCTCATGGTGGTTTTTATTTATCTTATCGCCAAAGAAATATTTAATAGAAATACGGGCATAATCGCGGCAGTCTTGACCGCTGCCAACCAGCCGCTGATCATGCTTTCGGCTGTCCTGACGACAGAAGCGCTCTCTATCCCTTTATTTGTTTTTTCTATTTATTGCCTTTTAAGGTTTTCGAAAAACGCGCGCGCGCGAAGCGGCAGCCGCTGGCTGTTTGCGGCAGGTTTAAGCCTGGGCGTGGCCATTGTTACCAGGGCTATGCTGTTATTGTTCCCTTTTATTGCGGTTTTATGGATGCTTCTGTATGTGTCAGGCTCCAGGTGGATCAAGGCCTCAACGATATTTGCCGCGGGGATCTTGCCGGCGATGATAGGTGTTATTATCCTGACTTATACCAATACGGGGCAATTCAAAATGTTCACCAGCAAGCAGGACCCGAATTGGATAGCGTTTACCGAAAACGAAGGTGGAAGGTATATTGACCCGCGTCACGTATATAGCAACGCGAAGTTGATAGAAATGGGCATTAATCCATTCAGGGACCCCAAGGGCGCGCTTCTGATCGCCTTGAAAAATCCCCTGAAGATCTTAAAGATCGAGTCAGAGATACTGCCGAAGAGGCTGAAACTTTTTCTCTTTTATCCGCCCGCGGGATACTTTGACCCTGTATTTATCTTAGCTTCTACTACACCGAACCAGTATGCCTCCACAATGGGGTTCTACGCGCTGCTCATCCTTGTCATAGGCATGGTTTATGTTGCTGCTGATAAAAGAAGGGTCTTGCAGTCGTCTTTGCCGGCCGTTGTCCTGGTGTATTATCTTATTATTCACGTGGGATTGACTACCGGCCAATGCTGGCGCTACAGGATACCGCTGCATCCTTTCTTTATGATCTTTGCGGCGTGCGGGCTGTGTCTTATTTATAAAAATATAATTCGCGGGCCATCTATTAAGGCTTAAGGTATGCTTGATATAGTTTTAGTCGAACCGGTATTCCTGAATTATAAGAACGGTGTAAAGACCTACCGGTATGGCCTGCCGAGCATCGGTTTGTGTATACTCGCGGCCGTCTTAAGGGACAAGGGGTATAAGTGCCGCGTCATTGAATGCGAGCCGTTAAAAAAAACACCCGAGGAAATAGCTTCGATCATCGCTGTGGAAAAACCCAGGTATGTGGGGATCACCGCGACGACATCGATAATCTTTGACGCGGCCAATCTGGCGTCGCTTGTAAAAAAGCAATTGCCGGGCGTAAAGATTATCCTGGGCGGCGCGCATTTGAGCGCTATCCCCAAAGAATCAATGGAGAGATTCAAGGATATAGATATCGGGGTAATAGGGGAGGGCGAGGATACGATCGCGGAGTTGATACCCGCACTTGACAATAGAAAAGATTTAGCGCGGGTTTTGGGCATAATTTTCAGGGATGGGCAAGGGCCGGTCATAACCGGGAAGAGGGAGTTTATCCAGGATCTGGACAAGCTGCCGTTTCCGGCGCACGAGCTTTTATATCCGGCTTTCCCGCAAAATTATGTACCGATGTATAATAATTTTATCCGTTTCCCCGCCTCAAGCATTGTCAGTTCACGGGGATGCCCCGCTCAATGCACCTTTTGCGACCGGACGATCTTTGGCAACAAATACCGTTTCCACAGCGCTAAATACATCTTTGACTATTTACGTTTCTTAAAAGGCCGTTATAAAATAAAGGATTTTTTATTCTACGACGATACTTTTTTCGTTTCCAAGAACCGCGTTAAAGAATTGTGCAATTTGATCATCGGCGCGGGGGAGGATTTTAAATGGACCTGCGCGGGCAGGGTAGATTCATTTGACGAAGAATTGATGAGGCTTATGAAAAAAGCCGGCTGCTGGCAGATAAGTTTCGGGATAGAGAGCGGCTCGCCGAAGGTCCTGGATACTATTAACAAAAGAATAGACTTACAGCAAGCCGAGGACACGTTGAGCCGGGTCAAACGGATCGGGATACGTACCAAGGGCCTGTTTATGATCGGTAACCCATCAGAGACAAGGGATACCATAATGCAGACCATCCGGTATTCCCGGCGCGTGAATATTGATGACTTTACCTGTTCGGCTTTGATGCCGCTGCCGGGTTCAGAGGTCGCGAAGACGGCTCATTTGTACGGCGATTATGACGGCGATTGGGAGAAGTTGAATACCGCCAATGTCGTTTTTGTGCCTTTCGGCCTGGCCAAAAAAGAGATAGAAGACTTGAGGGATGAGGCGATAAAGGGATTTTATCTAAGGCCGAAAATAATATTTTCTTATTTTGGTTTTATGCTCAAATATCCCTCATTTATAGGCAATTTAATGCGGGGTATGCGCGATTTTTTTATTTTTCTTTCAAAGGAATAAACGATGGCCAGGATCCTGTTGATGAAGCCTATAGACAGCGAATATTACATAATCGCGCCGAATCTCGGCCTCGGTTATCTTGCCTCGGCCCTGAAGAAAGACGGGCATGATGTGGAAATCATCGATGCCGCAAGGACCCGCATTAATTTCGACGGCTTTAGAAGATATATCCGGGATAACGCGTTTGATATGATAGGTTTCCAGCTCTACACCTACCAGTTGAATTCGGTAAAGACGCTGGCTTCCATTGTAAAGGAAGTTTCGCCCCGGACCATTGTGGTAGTGGGCGGCCCTCACCCTTCATGTGAGCCGGAGCACACGCTGAACTATTTAAGTTCGGTGGATTTTGCCGTTATGAGAGAGGGAGAGCGGGCTGTCTCGAAGTTGATGGGCCTCTCCGGGGATGAGCGCAGATCCGGGGATAGCCTCTCAAAGATAGAGAACCTGGCGTTCCGCGGGCAGAACGGAGTAAAGACAAACGGGCTTTACCTTGAAGAGGATCTTGATAGTATCCCATTTCCCGAATGGGGCCTTATCGATCCCAACATTTACCCGAATTCTCCTCACGGGACTTTTACCAGGAATCTTCCCGCGGCCCCGATATTGCTCACCAGGGGCTGCCCTTTTGATTGCGATTTCTGCGGCGGATCTTCCATAATGGGCAAGAGGATCCGCCGGCGCGGCATCCCGAACATTATGGAAGAAATAAAATTACTCTGCGGCAGGTTCGGGGTCAGGGAGCTGCATATAGAGGACGATAATTTTTCGTTAAAAAAAGAATTTGTCCTTGAGTTTTGCACTGCCCTCTTAAAAAGCGGGTTAAACGTCAGCTGGGCCTGCCCGAACGGGATACGCCTTGATACGCTGGATAAAGAGGCCGTTGTCTCAATGGAGAGATCCGGGTGTTATTCTTTTGGCGTAGGTATAGAGTCCGGTGATGATTCCGTGTTAAAAAAGATCGGCAAGAACTTAACGACGGCGCAGGTAAGGGAAAAGATAGCCATGGTCAAAAAGAATACTTCAATAAAGATAACAGGCTTCTTTTTGATCGGACATCCTGCTGAAGGGGCCGCCGAAATTGAAAAAACCATCAGATTCTCCAAAAGCCTTCCCATAGATAAGGCAGCTTTTTGCACGCTTATTCCTTTGCCCGGCACCAGGGTATTCCAGGGCTGGCTTAAGGCCAAAGGGATAACGCTGGGCCAGATAAATTGGGATACATATTTTGGTTATAGTTATAAATCAGGCGTATCGGCGATCGATGAGAATACGCTAAAAAAGCTGCATCGCCGTGCCATAATATCTTTCTATCTGCGGCCGAGAATAATTTTTGGCCTGATCAGCGAAATCAAGACTTTTGAGCAGGTCAAGGCGGTTTTTAAGAGGGCCCTAAGCATCCTGCCCTGGGGAAGGCATTACCGCACGCAGAAGGAAGGGGTCTTTGCGCGTAACCCGAGGTTATCAAATGAACCAGCCAAATAATCCGGATCATATACCTCTTTCTATAATCTCGCCTGTGCACAATAATGGCGGGGAGCTGGAAGGTTTATTGAACTCCCTGAAGGATGATTTTAAGAGGAACCCTTCGCTTGAAATGATAGTCGTTGACGACTGTTCCAGCGATGATTCGGTGGCAAGGGCTGTGGAGAAATTCAGTTTTGTAAAACTTATCAGGCTCGAGCGCAACAGGGGTGCGGCGGCGGCAAGGAATGCCGGAGCCAGGGCGGCAAGCCGTGATATACTGGTTTTTATCGATTCCGATGTGCAGGCGGAGAATGACGCTATACAGAGGATCGAAGATGCCATGAGGGATAAGTTTATTAAAGTTATGGCCTGCAACAAATCGAAGATCCCGGCAAATAAAGGGATATTCCCCAGCTACAGGGCAATAATGCATAACTCCTGGGTCCCCAAAGGCAAATACGCTACTTTTTTCACCGGCGCCTTCGGGGTGATGAGAAAAGAGGTTTTTGATGAGATCGGCGGCTTCGATGAAGGTTATCGCGGGGCATCGGTCGAGGATTTTGAATTCGGGCACAGGCTCGCGCAAAAATACCAGATCTATTTCTTTAAAGACATACTCATCCGTGTTAATTGGAACCTTTTTAAAAAGACAATGAAGAACCATTATCAAAGGACCGTTTTATGGATGCAGCTTTTCAAAAAAAGAAAGAAATTCGATAATTTCTGCGCTACCCCTTCACAAGGCACGGGTTATATCCTGGGGTTCCTGGTTCTAGTTTCTTTTCCGTTAATTTTTCTGGGGCCGCGGTTCGCGCTGCTTTCTTTGGCGCTTACGTTGATCTATCTTTCTTTTAACAGGCGTTTTTTTGTTTTAACGGCGAAAGAGAAGGGCCTGGTTTTTATGCTTATTGCTATAGGCATACATTTGTCCGAATCACTGGTAGTTACGGCTGGGAGCATAAAGGGTTTATTTACCGCAAAACCGGAAGGGATATTATAGCCATGGATGACCTGACTTATTGTTCGGTAGTGGTCCCGATTTATAACGAAGAGAAGAATATCCCGGAGCTCCACGCGCGCTTAGCCAAAGTAATGGGCAGCCTGAATAAGCCGTATGAAATAATCTATGTCAATGACGGAAGCGTCGACGGCTCGTCAGGGCTGCTGGGTAAGATCGCGGCTTTGGATAAAAACGTGAAGATCGTGGAGCTCTCGAGAAATTTCGGCCATCAAGCCGCGGTAAGCGCCGGTATCTGGTATACAAAAGGTGAGGCGACGATAATTTTGGATGCCGACCTCCAGGACCCGCCCGCGTTAATACCGGAGTTTATAAAAAAGTGGCAGGAAGGATATAACGTTGTTTACGGTATTCGCAGGAAAAGAAAGGAATCCTTTTTAAAAAGAAGTTGTTATTTCATCTTCTACAGGATCCAGGAAAAGACGGCCAAGATCAAAATCCCTCTCGACGCCGGTGATTTCTGCCTTATCGACAAAAAAGTGTCTGATATATTAAAGAACATGCCGGAAAGGAACCGCTTTATAAGAGGAATGCGCAGCTGGGTAGGTTTTTCTCAGGCCGGAGTCGAATACGATCGAGATGCCAGGTTTAGCGGAAAGCCAAAATACGGGTTCAGGAAGTTGATGCGGCTGGCCTTTGACGGCATATATTCTTTCTCGGATATTCCCTTAAAGATGTCCCTGATCGCCGGGTTTTTTATATCGCTCATGTGCTTTCTCTTTATAATCTATATTGTCTATCAGCGCATCGTGCACGGCACATCGGCATACGGTATCGCTACCATTGCCGTTTCTATCCTGTTTTTAGGAGGCATCCAGCTTATTGCCATCGGAGTTATCGGGGAATACATCGGCAGGATCTATGACGAAGTTAAGCAGCGGCCGGTATTCATCGTCAAGAACCTTATTAATTTATAATGGAAAATACAGCCTGTAATATCTGCGGCGGCAAGGTCCTGTTGCCGGTATTTAGCTCCGGGAGTTTTATGTATCCGGATAAGACATTCTCTCTGGTGGAGTGCGCCGGCTGCGGGCTGGTGTTTCTTAACCCCCGGCCGGACAGAGACGAGATAGGCAAATATTATGCGGGTTATCATTTGCATATAGATATTTCAGGCTTAAGCCGGCTGTCTAAGCGGATCCTGCTGGTTGAGGCGATAGGCAGTACAAAGTATGAAACAAGCCATAATAGGGATAAATTCCTGGAGATAGGCTTCGGCGACGGGCTCTTTCTTGAGTATATGCGTAATAAAAATTGGGATGTATACGGGATCGAAATAGAAGAGGAGTGCGTCAATAGGATGAAGAAGCTGGGGTTTGAGAACGTTTACGCCGGGGGGGTATTCCGCAAGTCTTTTGATGAAGCAAGCTTTGATCTCGTGCGCCTCAACCAAGCGTTAGAACACATGCACGATCCGTTACAGGTATTACAGGAGATAAAGCGGATATTAAAGGTTGGCGGAAAGCTTGTAATATCCGTTCCTAATTTTAACGGGGCCTGCCATAGGTTCTTCAGGGAGCACGCGTATCCTTTGCATCTGCCGTTTCATTTATACTTTTTCTCTTTGTCGACCCTGCAGAAATTAATAGAGAAGGCCGGAGGGCTAAAGATAACGAAATCCCATAAAAATCATTCTTTTGTGCTTTATCTTGCGTCATTGGTCCAGTTCTTAAAAAGGGACAACAAGAACAACCCGTCATACAGGTTTTCGGACGCTAAATTAATAATACACCGCCTGATAGGGATAATCGCTTTGCCGTTTATGAACCTGTTGAATTTATTTGTTGAAGGGGATAATTTAGAAGTTGAGATTATTAAGGTTTAAAAGCATAAAAACAGTTTACCAATACTAAACGATAGAGATGAAAATAACCCTGATATCTTTATTTCCAGATCTTAAGGCCTTTGGGGTAAGATGTTTGTCGGCGTGCCTTAAGGCGAGGGGGCACTTTGTACAGATTATTTTTTTGCCTAAACATTTCACAAGCAGGTACGACCAAGGAACGTTGACTGAAGTCGCGAAATTATCGAAAGAATCAGATCTGATAGGGGTATCATTGACGACAAATTTTTTTGAAAACGCAATCCAGATTACGCGGGCCCTAAAGAAAGACGGCGGTGTTCCGATAGCCTGGGGGGGAGTTCATCCGACTATACGCCCCGAAGAATGCCTCAAATATGCGGATATAGTCTGCATAGGGGAAGGCGAGGAAACTTTAGTTGAATTAGCGGATAGCCTCTCAGATGGGCGGAATTATTACGGGATCCAGGGCATTTGGTTTAACGATAAAAATCAAATTATTAGAAATCCTAACCGCCGCTTGATCCAGGACCTGAATATTCTTCCATTTCAGGACTACGATTATGAAGGCCATTATGTGCTCAGCGACGGGGCCGTCCGAAAGATGGACGCCTCTGTGTTAGACGCGGATCTGCTCGGGGCCTATACGACTATGCCTACCAGGGGATGCCCCTTTGGATGCACATATTGCTGTAATTTTACTTTTAATAAAATGAATCCCGGGCAGAACCCGGTGAGGAAAAGGACCGCGGATAACATAATTAAAGAATTGGCAGAAAGAAAGAACAAATTTCCCTTTATAAAAAAAATAACATTCATTGACGATGCCTTCTTGATATATTCTGATAAGGAAATTGAGGACTTTTGCAGGCAATATAAAGAAAATGTTGGGCTGCCATTCAGCATAGACGGCGGGGCAACTCCCTCGACACTCAACAGGAACAAATTATCGTTTCTTGTAGACGCGGGGCTGGTATCGCTGAAGATGGGCATACAAACAGCCAGCGAGCGCATAAAAAGATTATATAACCGCCACCACACCAATCAGCAGGTAGAAATTGCGGTTAATCTGATAAATGAATTTAAGGATAGGATCCGCATGCCGCACTATGATATCCTCCTTGATAACCCGTGGGAAACAGAGGAAGAATTAAGCCAGACGCTGATGTTTTTATCAAGGTTCCCGGGCCCGTTTCAATTGAATACATATTCCCTGACTTTTTATCCAGGCACGGGTTTGTATGAATTAGCCAAAACAGAAGGCAAATTGGCCGATGAGCTGCAAAGCATCTATAGCAAAGACTATTATTTTTATAGCTGCAAAAAGACATATTTGAACAAACTTTTCTTTTTGCTCAATGAATACGCTTTTTATGGGGCCAGAATACCGCCTAAGACAATGTCCTGGTTGACGAATTCTACGGCGCGGAGATTAAAAATAAGCCGGTTAATATATGCTTTTTTGAAGATTAATTCTCTTTTATTAAAAAAGAAACGGCTCAAAATTATTTTGGCCGAAGGGTTGAAAGATATTAAGAAAAAAGATTGGGTAACCATACGAAGGAAGTTCTCGCGCTGGATCTAGCGATGGATAAAACTTTCTACGATTTGATAATAGCTGCTAACATAGATGTGCATAAGAAAGAGGCTGGTCTATACGATATCATCCATACTTTCGGTAAGAATTGGTACGCACAGTATTTATTAAATGGGGATATACAAAGAATACTCAGATTGGCTCCAGGAAAAAAGGCCTGTGACCTGGGCTGCGGCACCGGAAATGTAACCCGCCGCCTGCTTGATGCCGGCTGCGAGGTGACTGCCGTCGATCTGTCGGCAGAGATGTTGGAAGAGATGAATAAAAAAATGACCGACAAAAATAATCTTAATACCTTTTGCGTGAATATCGACCGCTTCCTTCAGGGTGGCAGCGATAAATACGATATCATTACAATAAACGCTGTCCTGCACCATATGCCGGATTATCTTGATACCATATCTTTGGCGATGCGCCGCCTTTCTGGGGGCGGCATGCTTTATTTAGTGGACGGCATCCACAAGGATAAGCCGAATAAATATTACGGATTTATCAGGAAATGCCTGCTCTGGATGGATAAAAAGCTCTATATTCTTATGCACGGGAATAAAAAGATATTGTTTGACCACGGCATAGACTACACTTATTCGGATTATCACTGTAACGCGGCCGGGACCAACGGGCTCGATCTCGGCAGTATTAAAGAATTAATAGGATCGAATGGACTGAAATTGGTGCGTGTTTCCGGATATAACATAGGGATGTATCTTGGAACACTGGCCATGTTGGATGATCTTATATCAGTTTCAAGGAATTCCTTCAGATTGATCGCCAAAAAGAACAATTGATGGCCGCGTCTGGATCAAAAAAGGAGCATAGATGATAAGGATAGGCGTGTGCGGTTACGGTTATTGGGGCCCCAACATTGTGCGCAACTTCAGCGCGGCCGAAGGCGCTTTGGTAACATCGGTTTGCGACCTCGACGCGGGCGCCTTAAAATCGGCAAAAAAGGATTTTCCTCATCTATGCTGTTTTAAGGATTTTGCCCAAATGACCTCCGGTCCCGGCATCGACGCGGTAGCCGTGGTGACCCCTCTGTCTATGCATTACAAAATAGCTAAAAGCGCGCTCCGCAACGGCAAACATGTTTTTATAGAAAAACCCTTTACCTCTACGGTCAAAGAGGCGGAGGAATTGATCGCCCTGGCAGATAAAAAAAGATTAAAGATCATGGTCGATCACACTTTTCTTTTTACGGGAGCCGTAAGAAAAATAAAGGAAGTTATCGATAAGGATATGCTTGGAAAGCTGTATTATTATGATTCCACGAGGGTGAACCTGGGGTTGTTCCAGCACGATACTAATGTCTTGTGGGACCTTGCTCCGCACGATATGTCGATCCTGGATTATCTTGTCAAGGAAAAGCCCGAGGCCGTATCGGCCACGGGAAGGGACCACTTCGGCAGGGGGCTGGAGAACATAGCGTATATCACGGCGTTCTTCAGGAGCAATTTGATCGCTCACTTCAATATCAATTGGCTCTCGCCCGTTAAGATAAGGACAACGCTGATCGGCGGCTCAAAGAAGATGCTTGCCTGGAACGACCTTGAATCGGATGAAAAGATCAAGATCTACGATAAGGGGATAAAAATACAGAACAGAAAAGGGCTGTATAAATTGCTGGTAGATTACCGTTCGGGAGATATGCTGGCACCCAGGATCGACCGTGCCGAAGCCCTGAAATATGAAACTCAATATTTCGTCAAGTGCGTATTAAATAATGAGATTCCCATTAACGACGGCCGCGCGGGGCTGCGTATCGTAAAAATGTTAACGGCGGCGGATAAGGCCATGAAAATGAAAGGAAAGCTGGTTAAACTATGAAACAACTTGCCTGTGTATCCGGTGTTAAATTAGGTAAAGGCGTTAAGCTTTCAAAATTCGTTAATCTTTATAAATGCAGTATTGGCGGCAATACCAAGATCGGCGCGTTCGTGGAGATCCAGAAAAACGCCGTGGTCGGAAAAAATTGCAAAATATCTTCGCATACTTTTGTTTGCGACGGGGTCACTATCGGCGATAATTGCTTTATCGGCCACGGTGTTATGTTTATTAATGATAATTATCCCGGGGCAGCGAACCCGGACGGAAGCCTGCAAACGGAGAAAGACTGGTCAGTCAGATTCGTTAAAACAAAGATAGGCAATAATGTTTCTATCGGAAGCAACGCGACTATCCTGGGCAACATCAATATCGGGGACGGCTCGATTATCGGCGCAGGCAGCGTTGTCACAAAAAACGTCCCGCCCAAACAGATCTGGGCAGGTAACCCCGCGAAAAAGTTGAGGGTGATCAATGAATAAAATAGCAAACAGCAGGATCATGGTTACGGGCGGCGCCGGTTTTGTGGGGTCATTTATCGTGGACCGGCTTTTAGAGCAGGGCGCCGGAGAGATCATCATTTTGGATAATTTTGTCCGCGGCTCAAAAGATAATATTACCCAAGCGCTGCAGAGTAATAAAGTAAAGCTTGTCGAAGGCGACATACGCGATGCCGAACTTTTGAATAGGCTTATGGGCGGAGTGGATTATTGTTTTCATATGGCTGCATTACGCATAACTCATTGCGCGGCAAATCCAAGAGAAGCCGTTGAGGTTATGTGCAACGGGACATTTAACGTCATTGATTGCTGCCTGGCTAATCATGTAAAGAAGCTGATTGCGGCATCCTCGGCCTCGGTATACGGACAGGCGGATATATTCCCGACAAGGGAAGACCACCATCCGTATAGTAACCGTACCCTTTATGGGGCTTTGAAATTGGCCAATGAGTTGATGCTTCGTTCATTTAATGATATGTCGGGCTTGAATTATAATGCTTTTCGTTATTTTAATATTTACGGCCCGAGAATGGATGTGCACGGCAAATACACCGAGGTCCTTATCCGGTGGTACCACGCGATAAAGGAAGGCAAACGCCCGTTGATCTATGGCGACGGTAAACAGACCATGGATTTTGTATATGTTGAAGACGTGGCCCGCGCCTCGATCCTTGGTTTAACCGCCGATGTATCTGACCAGGTCTTTAATATAGGCAGCGGGACCGAGACATCACTGGAAGAATTGTGCCTTTTATTATTGGAAGTAATGCGGGTTGATCTAGTGCCGGAATATATTCCCGTCCCTGAAACGCGCAAAAAAGTCGAAGTAAGAAAGCGCATAGCGCATATTTCTAAGGCAAAGGAGTTATTAAAATTTGAAGCTGCCGTCGAGTTGACTGCAGGCTTGCACAAATTAGTCGAGTGGCTTGATCTATTGACCGCTAAGACAGTGGAGAAAACATGATCCCCATCACCAAACCATATCTTGATTTTCAAGAGGAAGCATCCGTTCTTGAGGTGCTGCGCTCCGGCTGGTTGACTCAAGGGCCAAAGGTTACACAGTTCGAGGAAAAATTCGCGCAATACCTTAATGCCGGATATGCGGTCGCCGTCAGTTCTTGCACCACAGCCCTTTTCCTTGCTCTTAAATGCCTGAACATAGGCAGGGGGGATGACGTAATAGTGCCGTCGTATTCCTTTATAGCCACTGCTAACGCGGTGGCGCATACAGGCGCAACGCCGGTATTTGCCGATATTGACGGGCATAGCTATAACATTTCCGTTGATTCTATCGCTAAGGTCATCCGGTCGGGGTACACCTTAAATTCAAAAAAAGAATTGATCAACAATGCTACATCTAACAGATTAAAAGCCATAATGCCGGTTCATCAGGTGGGCCTGCCCGCAGATATGGATTCTATTCTAGCGCTGGCAGGAAAATACGGGCTATGCGTGGTAGAGGACGCGGCCTGCGCCGTGGGTTCCGGGTA
The DNA here is from genome assembly GCA_030691585.1 of Candidatus Omnitrophota bacterium. Classification (GTDB taxonomy): domain Bacteria; phylum Omnitrophota; class Gorgyraeia; order Gygaellales; family Profunditerraquicolaceae; genus JAUYEC01. Next base: position 8,727 of record JAUYEC010000085.1, on the reverse strand, counting down.
TAAGGGCAGGAAGATCGGCGGCCAAACGCATATGGCGTGTTTTAGTTTTCATCCAAGAAAAATAATTACCACAGGAGAAGGCGGCATGGTCACCACCGGCTCCAAGGAATATGCCCAGATCATCAGAAGCCTCAGGCAGCATTGCATGACCGTCCCGGACCGGGCGCGGCATGAGTCTAAGCGTGTCATTTTCGAGAGTTACCCGGGTATCGGTTACAACTTCAGGATGTCGGATCTGCAGGCGGCTGTCGGGATCTCGCAGATGTCCAAGATAGAAGATATCCTCAAAAAGAGGTCAGAAATAGCGGGTATTTATAATAATGAATTCGTCAACCATCCTTATTTAGAAACAAGCGAAGTCGCCAAGGGATACGGGCACACTTACCAGTCATATATTATTAAAGTCAAGAAAGGCAGCCCTGTTTCAAGAGATGAAATTATGTCCAGGCTTTTAAATAAGGATGTGGCCACAAGACGGGGTATTATGGCGATCCATAAAGAACCGGCATACCGCTCATTTAAAAATATTATAGGCCTGCCCATTACCGAAGAGTGCGCTGAAACAACCTTAATCATACCGCTTTATCCGCAGATGACGGAGAGCGAAATAAAATATGTGATTACTGAACTTAAGGAGTGTTTCAAATGAAAAACTTCCCAAAAAATCCCTATAATAAATATTGTTGGATCATCGGTGAGCCTGAGATAGGCGAAGGGACCTGGATAGGGCCTTTTACCATAATTGACGCGCAAAGAGAAAAGTTGCGCATCGGAAAGGGATGTGATATCTCAGCCGGTGTTCATGTATATACTCACAATACCGTAAAAAGATGCGTTTCGGCACGCAAATACAATAAAGTCGATACCGGCCCGGTAAGTATAGGCGACCATGTATTTATCGGCGCTAATTCCACGATACTCATGAACACGCAAATAGGCAGCCATTCTGTTATAGGAGCCGGCACGGTTATAACGGAAGGCAGCGTTATACCCGCGTATTCTGTCGTTGCGGGCGTGCCGGGGAAAGTGGTCAGATCTTTAAAAAAAAGTCTAAAAAAATCAAAGCGCTAATCTGATGAAAGTAAATTTGTACGGCAATAACGCGAACATGGCTTATGTCTGGGGCGGATACCTCAAAAAACTTGGGGTAGACGTCACCGCCTTTGTGGACAAAAAGCCGTACGACGTTTATCATACGCCGGAATGGGAATATCCGGATCATGGCCGTATGCCCGATTGGGCGCGCGTGACCGACATCAGCTTCAAAAGATTTTTTATTCCCTCGGCCAACGAAAAAAAATTTATTCGCGAATTATCGGATTGCGACCTGATACAGACATTCGGCGAAGCCGCCGTCTGGGCGCTGCGCACGGACAAACCCTATGTTTACTGGAGTTACGGCTATGACCTTGATGTCATGCCGTTCTTAAAGGGTTCGATCAAGAATTTTGTTCTTTCGCGGCTGGCAAGAAAGTCGCTTGCCAAGGCCGCGCGCCTGATCTATGCGATGCCGCATCAAAAAGAGCTTGTTGAAAGACTCGGCCTGTCCAATGCCGAATTTTACAGCCCGCTGCCCATAGACGTGGACAGGTACGCCCCTTTTGATGAGGCCCGGCGCGGCAAGCTAAGAAGCCAATACGATGCGGATTACATATTTATACATCTATCCAGGCACAACTGGGTAGGCGATATGCCGGATAATAAGGGCAATGACAGGCTTTTTACCGCTTACAGGGATTTTATTAAAAATACGAAAAAGAAACCGGTCCTGTTGACCGTTGAAAAGGGAAAAGATGTCCAGGCCAGCAAAAGCCTCATAAAGGACCTTGGCATAGAAAAATATGTCTTGTGGCTGCCGGTCATCAACAAAGAAAAGGTCATCGAACTTTTAAACATTGCCGATATTAACTTTGACCAGTTCTGTACAGGAAGCTGGGGCCTTGTGATGCTGGAGGCTATGTCGGTAGGAGTGCCCACATTTATATTTATACATGAGAGGTGTAAAAATTTCTATGATGAGCTTCCTCCCGCAATAAATGTTAATACTGCCGGAGATATCCTTGGCAAGATGATGGAGTTCGCCGAAAGTAAAGACAGATGGGCCGATATCAGAGAGAGATCCAGGGATTGGGTGCGCAGGCACTATCACTGGGAGGTTGTTATGAAAAAGTATATAGAAATTTATAAGGGTATTGTCGCCGAAAAAGGAAAAAGACAGTGTATGTAAAAAAGATCTTCAATCAGTCGCTTCTTTACGGCCTGGGCAGTTCTTTCACGTCGTTGGTCAGTTTTCTCATTTTACCGGTCTATACGAAGCTGCTATCGGTGCAGGATTTCGGAAAGCTGTCACTGATACTTACCGCGATATTTCTCCTGCAATATATTTATAATATGGGCGTTTACAGCGGTTTTATGATCAAGTATTTTGATCTGAAGAGCGATGACGTCGACGGGCGCAGGAGGCTGAATTCAACGATACTTTTCTTTTACCTGGCCTTTTGCTCAGTGGCCAGTGTTTTAATATACTTTTTTTTGGGAGCAAGAATAAGCGTTTTTATGGGCAGCCAGGGCAGGGCGGTAGTTTTCTTTATTGTTTTAATACCGTCCTGCGAAATACTCTACGCATTGCCTACGGCAATTATGCGGTTGGAAGAACGGATTATAGCCTTTATCAGCATAAACTTCCTGAAGAGCCTGTTTCTCTGGGTGGCAGTTTTCGTTGCCCTGCGCGCCACCAACGGAACGCTTAATGCCGCTTTGGCTGCCCAGCTTGCGGTTGTTTTTGCTGCCACCTTGCTTGCTTATCTGTTAACCTACCGTCATTACGCGTTTATTTTTGACATCAGGGCATTTAAGGATAGCGTAAAGATCGGGCTGCCTTTTCTTATCGTAATGTTGAGTTTCTGGCTCATAGATTCCGTCAGCAAGTTCATGGTTAAATATTATCTCTCATTGACGGATGTCGCGTTATATTCTATGGGTTTTAAGATCGGCCAGAGTGTATTGCTGGTGGTCACTATTTTTCAATTGGTATGGCAGCCGATGATGTTCAGGATAGCCTCTGAGGGCAAGGCCTCCGAGATCTACGCCAGGATATTCAATTATTTTATACTGGCCGTATTTACAGTTTCGCTGGCCGTATCTTTATTCTCAAGGAAGCTTATACTTTTGTTTTCCACCGAGAGCTACGTTTCGTCGGCGGGCCTGGTGCCGCTTATAGTTTTTGCCTATGCTTTTTACGGATTTTTTTATTATTTGCAAACGCCGTTAATAATAAAAAAACGCCTTATTTATTTAATGCTTGTCTGTGTGGGGGGCACAGTCTTTAACATTGCCGCCAACATTATCGCGATCCCCTTTTTTGGTATAACAGGCGCGGCATACGCGACCCTGATAACTTATATTGTGATGTCTTGCGCGGTTTTGCTGGCGTCGCAAAAGGTGTTTCATATATCCTATGACTTCGTTAAAATTATCAAGATCAGCGCTGCCGTTCTTCTGGTTTCTCTTTTGGGGCGCTGGGATCCGTGGCGCGGATTTTCCAGCATATTGTTCCAACTGGCCATGATATTTCTTTTTTTTATAATGCTTTTTGTGCTGCGATTTTTTGATGACAGGGATATATTTTTTCTTAAGGGAAAATTGAGGTTATTTCAGAGGATAGCGGCATGAAACATTCTGCCGTAAGCATTTGTTGTGCCGCAAAAAAGGAGCCTTAAAATGCAGGATAAATATCTATCTGTATTTATACCCATATTTAACGAAGAAGAGAATATCGGCCGGCTTTACAGCGAGTTGAACTCGGTACTAAAGGGTATGGGTGTCCCTTATGAGATTGTTTTTATTGATGACCATAGCACGGACTCCAGTTATAAGCTGATGCGCGATATAGCCGCCGGCGATAATACCGTGAAGTTGGTGCATTTTAAGAGAAATTACGGCCAGACTGCCGCGATGCAGGCAGGTTTTGAATATTCAAGCGGCAAGGTAATTGTTTCAATGGATGGGGACCTGCAGAATGACCCCGGGGACATCCCCGCCCTGGTCAAAAAGATCGAAGAGGGCTTTGACGTTGTCTGCGGGTGGAGAAAGAACAGAAAAGACAGGTTATTATCCCGGAGGGTACCGTCGGTGCTGGCAAACAGGCTCATATCCAGGATAACCGGATTGAAATTGAACGATTACGGCTGCACCTTAAGGGCTTATACCTTTGAAATAGCCAAAGCAATGTACCTGCACGGAGACATGCACCGTTTTATTCCGGCGTTCGCTTTCTGGGAGGGCGCCTCTGTCGCGGAGATCGCGGTTAATCACCGCCAAAGGGTAGCGGGTAAGTCTAAATACGGCATCTCCCGGACCTATAAAGTCATTCTTGACCTCTTGACGATCAAACTTATCAGCGATTATTCCACAAAACCCAGCCATTTCTTTGGGGGGATTGGGTTGGTACTTTGTTGCGCCAGTTTTCTGGCTGTCATGGTTGCGGCCGCCAAAAAGATCTTCCTGGGTGTTTTTATGCATAAAGATCCTTTGATACTTTTAGCGGTGATGCTTTTTCTTCTCGGCGTTTTCTTTATTTTGATGGGGTTGCTGGCCGAGATGGTCGTCCGCATCTATTACAGGTCACAAAATAAATCTATATTTCACGTGAAGGATAAAATAAATTTCTAAAAATGTGCGGGATCTGCGGCTACATTACGGATAAGAATATAAGCATTAGCGCTAAAACATTGGAAGAGATGTGTGATGTTATGTCGCACAGGGGCCCCGATGACAGGGGTTTTTACATTGGTAAAAACCACGGCCGGGCCTCTGTCGGGCTTGGCCACAGGAGGCTTAGCATTATCGATTTGAGCGAGCAGGCGCACCAGCCCATGTCCAATGAAGATGGCACGGTATGGTTGACCTTTAACGGAGAAATATATAATTTCATTGAATTAAAGCGCGCTTTACTGGGAAAGGGCCATAAATTCAGGTCCGCCTGTGATTCCGAAGTCATACTTCATTTATATGAAGAGTACAAAGAAAAATGCCTTGATCACTTAAACGGGATGTTTGCCTTTGCGATATGGGATTCTATTGACAACAGCCTGTTTGCCGCGCGGGATAGGATGGGAGAGAAGCCCTTTTTTTACGCGGATTGTGACGGCGTTTTTATTTTCGCGTCAGAAATGAAGGCGCTGTTTAGATACCCGGGCTTCAAAAAAGAGCTCGATCTCGGCTCTTTGCAGGAATATCTTGCCTATGAATATGTGCCCGCGCCCGGCTCGATATTGAAAGGTGTCCGGAAACTGCCCGCCGGTAATTTCCTGAAATGGAAAGATGGTTTTTCCAGGGTAGCCGAATACTGGGGCCTAAGACTGGACAGGTCTGAAACAAGTTTAAAGCTTTCTGAAGGTGAATACGCCGGGAAAATCGTATCTTTACTTACAGAATCGATAGATAAGAGATTGATCAGCGATGTTCCTCTTGGGGTTTTTTTGAGCGGCGGCCTTGATTCTTCGATCATCCTGTCTTTGATGTGCAGATTAAGGGATCCCAAAAAGATCGACACATTTTCCATCGGCTTTGCAGACAAGAGCTTTGATGAATCCGGATACGCACGGCGCCTCGCCGGGTTTTTTAAAACAAACCACAGAGAAGAGATCCTCACACCTGATAAGGTTTTGGAAATTATTCCCAGGGCAACTGATATCTTAGACGAGCCGCTGGGAGATGCTTCTATAATACCGGCTTATCTTTTGTCGGGTTTTACCAGAAAACATATTAAGGTGGCGATCGGAGGGGACGGAGGGGACGAGCTTTTTGCCGGCTACCCTACTTTTCAGGCAGACAAGGCGATAGGGCTGTTTTCGTTATTGCCCGGTTCGTTGAAAAACGGCTTATTTAAGGCCGCGCAAAAGTTCATTCCCGTCTCATTTGATAATATCAGCCTGGATTTTAAGATCAAGCAATTTCTCAGGGGGGGCCTTTATGCTCCGCTTATACGGCACTTTATCTGGCTCGGTTCTTTTACGCCTGAAATGCAGGTTGATATCTTCAAAGACCGGCCCTTACGCGGGGCCAATCAGATCTATAGCCTGGTTAATGAATCGTCCGCAGGATGCCGGTCAAAAGAAAGGATGAATACGCTCCTTTATCTTTATACAAAGTTTTATTTACAGAATGATCTGCTGGTAAAGATGGATACGGCAAGTATGGCGCATTCGCTGGAGGTCCGTTCGCCTTTTTTGGATCTGGAATTGATGAATTTTGTCGAGACAGTGCCTCATCGCCTCAAGATCCGGGGTTTTACCACAAAATATATTTTGAGGAAGGCGTTTGCCGGGATACTGCCGGAGTATATCTTAAGAAGGCCAAAAAAAGGGTTTGGGATCCCTGTGGCAAAATGGTTCAGGAATGAATTGAAGCCGTATCTGTTGTCGGTTCTTTCCGGAGAAGAAATGAATAAGGGCGGGATCTTTGACGCAAAGTTTGTCCACTCCCTGATGGAAGACCATTTTTCCGGCAGGTCCGATAACAGGAAGCTCTTATGGACGCTGGTTATTTTCCAGCAGTGGTTCAAGAAAAATTTTTAATGGCCAAACATACCCCTCAAAACGATTTCAGGAAGTGGAACGAGGAAATGGCGGTCAAATATAACCCCGAACTCTTCCACGGCTCCAGGGATATTTTTATCCGCTGGATCGAGGGCGCGCGCGTTAAAAGGATCATCAGGAGCGCTTCAGGCTATCAGGGCAAAAGAGTGCTGGAAGTCGGCTGCGGAGCGGGCAATATTCTCGAAAAGCTGCCAATTGAAAACCTGTTCGGCATAGATATTTCTGATTATCTTTTAAAGAGGGCCGGTATCAGGCTGGGAAAAAAGGCGTGGCTTTCCCAGGGCAACGCCGAGTCGATGCCTTTTAAGGACGGGAGTTTCGATCTGGCCATCTGCACTGAGGTGATCGAGCATACGCAAAATCCCGCTGTTTTACTTGCGAGCATCAATAGCGTGCTGAAGCCCGGAGGCAAGCTTGTTATATCGATCCCCAACGAAAAATTGATCAATTTTTTAAAGAGGCTCTATTTCGCGTTTCTGCGCAAGGCCGGCTCCGGCGCGAAATACGAGATCGCCAGGAAAATGAATGAGGAGTGGCATTTGCATGAATTCAAGCTGGCCGGCTTTGTCGGTTTATTGAAAAAGGATTTTAAGGTAAAGCGCGTCTACAGGATACCTTTTTATTTTTTGCCGGTAAGATACGTTATATCCTGCTTCAAGCCGGGGCATCCAGCTTGCCGCGGGGGCCGTTTATGAAAGTACTGTTTGTTGTCCGCGACATGTCTTTTATCGAGCACCTGGGCGTCATGAGCCTGTCGTCGATAGCCAGGGGCCTGGGGCATACGGCTTCACTTGCGGTGATCAATGAACATAGCGTATTGAATATTCTAGAGGAGGGGCTGCCCGACCTCGTAGCTTTCAGTATTATGTCCGTCGACGCCTCCGCCTTTAGCGAACTTGCCAAAAAAATAAAAAACAGGTACCCGCGGCTATTTATAGTGACGGGCGGGCCGCATTGCACATTTAACCCCGGTATAGTTGATTCTTGGCCGATCGATGCGCTTATTGCCGGGGAAGGGGATCTTGCTTTTCAAGAGCTATTGGAACAATTAAAAAAGGGCACGGATTTCAGCAATATAAAAAACCTGCACACTAAACAAAAGAAAAATGAATTGCGCGCTCTCATTGAAGACCTGGATTCATTGCCTGACCCGGACAGAGAGCTGGTTTATTATAAAGGCGGCCATCTCAGGGGATTAAATGTCAAGTCATTCATGGTCTCCCGCGGATGCGCCTTCAGCTGCAGTTACTGTTTTAATAACGCTTATAATAAGCTGTACGCCAATAAAGGCAGGATCGTTCGCCGCAGGTCCGTTGAGCGGATAATCAATGAGATAAAAAATGTCCGACGGAATTATCACATGGATTTCGTCAGGTTCGGTGATGACGTCTTCTGTTATGCAAAAGACCAATGGCTTGAGGAATTCGCCGATAAATACCGTAGTCAGGTTGGATTGCCGTTTTATTGCCTCATAAGGCCAAACCTGATGACTCCGGAAATAGCGCGGTTACTGCGTAGGGCGGGGTGTTTTTCCGTGAATATGTCCATCGAAACCGGCAGCCAGGACCTGAGGTATAAGGTTCTGAACCGCAAGATGAGCGATGAGGTGGTCTATAAAGCCTTTAATATAGCGCGTGAATATAACATAAATGTTTATGCTAATTCTATGCTTGGGTTGCCTCTGGCGAAGGCGGATGATGAGATGCGCACTGTAGAGATGATGGTAAAATGCAGTCCTTGTTTCCCGTCTTTTACTATCTTTACCCCGTTCGAAGGGATAGAATTGACCGAATTTGCCCGCAAGCACGATCTGATCGGTGCGACGACAAGCGTCAAGGAGAGCACATGGGCAATGTCGGTTCTCAATTGTTTTACGGACAAGCAGAAAATGGTGCAGTTAAACATCATGTATCTGGGCGCGGCTGCCTGCAAATGGCCCCTTCTTAGACCCTTGATCTTAAGGTGTTTGATCTACTTACCTTCCAACAGGGTCTTTTTCTTTATATGGTTCATAATGAAAAATTCTTTAATGGCAAAATATATATTTCCGGTAAAAGCGCCTATTTACAAAAAGATCAAATACTCTCTTAAGGTTTTTCGTTATGAGATGCGGTTCATGAAAGTGCAA
>JAUYEC010000048.1 GCA_030691585.1 Candidatus Omnitrophota bacterium | reverse complement strand
CCCAATAAGGCCAGGCAAAAATCATCGGCGCCGGAGCGAATGGCCTCTGAACAAAAATCCTTATAGAAGAAAAGCCTGCCGTTAGTCTGGACCTGAATAGCCTTATAACCCAGGCCCAAGGCATATCTAACGGCTTTCAAGAAATCTTTATGCAGGGTCGGTTCTCCCCCGGTAAAGACGATCGCGTCGCAAGACCGGCGGGCCCGGCGCATTTCTTTTTTTAATACTTCCAACGGCTTATTGCCGAATATCGCGCGCTTGTTCCCCTGCACGCAATGCAGGCAGGAATTATTGCACAAGAAGCCGATTTTCAGGTCCAAACGCCTGTATCCGGGCATAAATAAACACCTTATCTAAAATATAAACCTATCCTGCTGTTTTCCAGTGCTAAATAAGAAATCTTGCATCCTGCCGAAGAAATAAACCTCCCTGAAGATCTAAGCCATTTTCTCAAAGACCGGTCTGCCCTGACCGGCCATTCAGGCAGGTTCTCAAAAAAAAGCTGTTCCTGCAAACGGCACCAGATTTTTAAAGAATCCACCCGGCGCGCGCGCGACATCCTCCAAAGAAAACCCAGATCCCTCAACGGCACCGCCTGCGACCACCCCAGAAAAGCCTCAGTATGGGTATCGTCTTCGCAATGTCTTCTATATAACCTTGCGGCATCCCTTAAATTGAGCGGGTACGGCTGGCAAGTATATACTTTCAGATTTAAAGAGCCGTCCGGGTAAAAATCGATGCCTATAGCATCAAGACGGCTGTTAAAAAACCTTTTTTCCATCCCATCCCAGCAAAAACCCAGGATAGCGCAGAGTTTTTTTAGTAAAGACAAGTTGATATCCCTGCGCCCGGAAACGCTAAAATACAGTTTAAAAATAGAACTATCCTGTTTTCCCTCCGCATACCCGCATTGAACCGGAAACAAAAAAATGCGCGCTACTTCCGAGAGCTTCTCTGCGACGCGGATATTATACGTTGACCCGCAGGATCCGTTTAAGAAACCGATTATCCTAAATATTGCCTGCATTCTTTCTTGCGTTATCTTATCCAACATCTTGCCGGCGGCAGGCGCATAAAAATTAAGATGGAGCAGGCGCAGGCTATCCTGTGGATAAACGAAGGAAAACTCAAACGTATTGTAGGAACAATTTTTTCCGGGGCTGGACGAATAGTATAACCGATCAACCAACGCCCGCATATCCACGGACGGCCGTATTCCGCGTTCCCGGCAGAGCCTGTTGATAAATTGTTTAGCCCGGACACTATCCATTATTCAAATACCCTTTTTTTCGCTTCAGCCACATAATTCTTGAATAAATGATTATTTTTTGCAACCGCGCTTATCAATTCCGCGGCCTCCAGGCAATATTCGTCCCGCAGCCGCACGATGCCGGAAATCCGCGCAAGAAAATTATCATCTTTGTAATACCGCTCCCAGCAATGTTCACAATCAAAAGCATGCGGATCGTACACGCAGGAGCCGAATTTGGCGGACAAACGGCTGTTAATGTTGCCAACGGCATAGCCGCCGTTATTTGCAAGGTTAAACAATAACGGAGAGAATATTATCTCTCCGTCAGGATATATTTCCAGATTATTAAAAAAAGGGCATTTTCTTTTTGGGTCGGTCAGCCGCCCGCCCTGCAACTGCCGGTTTATAGAGCTTAAAAAAATAAATTTCTTTGAAGAAATGCCCTCATAGATGCGCTTTATGAAAAACTGAAGCTGGCTCGAAAATGCATTTCTTTCCCTATCGCCCCACCTGTACCGCAGGCCCTGCACAGGCTCTATATTTATCGTGTCAAAACCAAGCGTATTCAGATACGATAGGTTTTTGTGCATATATTTTGCCGACTGCGGCAACACCCCGAATAAGGCAGAGATATCCGCCTTATCCAGCTTTTTTATGGCCGCGCAGGCCCTTTCCTTAACGACAGAGAAACTACCTTTCCCGTTAATAAATAGGCGGGCACGATCATGAGTTGCCTTTGGCCCATCTATACTCAAGGCGATCTTGGTGCCGCTGTCTTTGAAAAAAGCGATTTTTTCATCCGTCAGCAGGATACCATTGGTGGCGACCGAAACCGCGGCTTTCTTACCCAGTTCCCTTTCCCTGCGCCGGATCAGAATTATCAACTCTTTCAACAGGTCAAAACAGAGCAGCGGCTCTCCGCCGTAAAATGAGATCATTTTATCCCGCCCACCGGACTCCAGCAGCAGCTCTATTGCCCGGGCCGCGCTCCTATACCGCATTACCTTATTATTTTTTTTCACAAAACAATACCGGCAGCGCAGGATACAGCGCGTCGTTACCGCTATCCTCAATGACGAAATTTCTTTCCCTAAAAAGAAGTTTCTGTTTTTTTGCATAGTCGGCCGGAAGAGAAGCGGTCTTCGAAACAGATCAAAGCATCATTCGTCATCGGCATGAACAAAAATTACGCAGGTAATCCTGGTGGGAGCCCGGTCCGCCTGCGCGGTATATCCTTTGAAGCTTCCGCAGCAGCTCATCCCGATAAAAATATTTTGAATAGGCCAGGTATTCATAAACGCTGTCCATCGCCGAGAGGATATATTCTTTATCCACTGTGATCTTTTTCATTTTTTCCAATATCTCCAATTCCCGGGCAAAAACGCGTTCAATACGCCTCCGGAATAATTGATAAAACAATTTTTTTGATATCCCCTTATATCTTAAGTTTGCCGTAGCGTAAAAGATCATTTCATCACGCATGTCGATCCTGGAGCCGAGAAATACCGGACAGGTATTTTTGTCTAAAGCCCGGTAATATCCAGATATATCGTCGGTGTTCATATAACGGAGGCAGCGATTGATATGAGAAGAAGCGCTGCACCCTAAGCCCAGGTATGCGCTATTATGCCGTATCTGATCAACAAGCTGAATATTTCTGCCCGCGAAATCGGATTCAGGCAGGCCGTATTCATCATTGCCGATAGGCTTTTTATCCTGAAGGGATGCCGCTAGGCACAGCAGCTTATTTTTATGCGCGATGTCGCGCTCAGTCAAAAAACCTCCGGATTTTACAAATTGCGTTGGGGGGCTGGGGAAAAAAGCATTAAAATGCACCGTGTCCGGCTTTAATTCATATACCCTTTTATGAGTATCTATAATACTCTCGCTTGTCTGCCCGGGGAGCCCGATCATCAGATCCACGCTGATATATTCTATTCCTGCGTTGCGCGCCTGGCTAAAAGCCCGGTATACGTCTTCCTGCTTCTGAGCGCGCCCACAGGCGCTGGTCACTTTCTCATCCATGCTCTGCACGCCTATGGTCAACCTGTTAACTCCATATTCCTTTAACAGCTTCAATTTCTTCGCGTCCAAACTTCCGGGGTTAGACTCAAAAGCAACCTGAATACAGCGGGAAAAATTAAAATATTTATATAGGATCCCTGAAAACAACCTGTCCAATTGTCTGAGGCTTAACAAGGACGGCGTACCGCCTCCGATATATAAGGTCCTCCAGGCAAAAGGGCCGAAAATGCCTTTGTATAGACGGGCCTCTTTGTCCAGGTAATCAAGATACACGTCAATTTCGCGCCTATCCTTAAGCGCTCTGGAAAAAAACTGACAAAAACTGCATTTACTGGCGCAAAAAGGAATATGCAGATAAATCCCAGGATAAACATAATCCCTGCCGCGCAAAAGCTTTTTCCAGCCGGCCTTTACCGCTTCACCGCCGATCTCGCGCCAAAGATACATGGGCGGATACTCATAGCCGCTGCCGGAAAAAGCGATCTCGACGCTATAAGCATCAATGACGATACGCTCAAACAAATCGATCTTATCCATAACCAGCTTTCGTCCAGCTAAAAATAAAAAAATCCGCCGTTATTATCCCGCAACCTGGAATTATCACGATAATGCTCCATGCGGAATTTACGCAACAGGCGGGGCTCAAAAAAATATTTTGAATACAACGTGTAATCCGCCATATCATTCATCCGGGAATAAATAAACAATGGGTCGTCTTTTATCAACCCCTTAGATACCAATGCCGCCAACTCTTGACGGAATACCTTATTCAAATCCTCCCTGAATAGCCCGTAAAAAGCGGATTTATCGATCGAGCCGTATCTTAAGGAGCTTGTGCAAAAATAGATCATTTCCTGTTTTTTGGTAACGCGACAGCAAGAAAACACAGGCAGTTTATTTTTTTTTAGTGCGCCCATATAACTATTTATATCAACTCTGTTGGCGTATCTGAAGTGCCCTGTGGCATGGGACGCCGCCCCGAGCCCCGCTCCCAAAAAAGGGCTATTGTGTTCGATAGCGTCGGACAGCTGTATATTGCGCGCCGAATCATTCTTGCCCCAGGCGTCAAATTTTATCGGGCGATACCCGCGGCGGCTGAGTACTGCTCCGGCGATCCTCGGGAACATTTCCCGGTTTCTTGCAAGGCGCCTGTCTATTTTTCCGCCTGCCGCGGTGAACGCTGTCCTGGACGTCGGATAAAAAGCATGGACGTGTATCATTTCGGGCAGCATCTTCAAAACCTCATTTAAAGTAGAAACAAAGCCGGCCCTGCTTTGTCCGGGCAGGCCCGCCATAAGATCGACATTAATATTCTCAATTCCGGCGCGCCTGGCCGAACGCAGGCACTTTAAGAAAGACCCTTTTTTTT
>JAUYEC010000011.1 GCA_030691585.1 Candidatus Omnitrophota bacterium | reverse complement strand
TTAACTTCCGACGCCTGTATGCAGAGATTTTCACAATCAAGAGAAACGCAATACAGGACATACGAAGAAGATTTGCCAGAGCAATCTTTCGGTAGGTCTGCTTGGTATGAAGAAAGAAGATTGATTGCTAAAGTCTACCAGTTGAAAAACAAAGGATTTAAGCTTTTCCCGGGTGAAACCCTTGAAACCTTTGTTGCCAGGCTGGTGAATGAACTGGATGAGGTCTTTTAAATGAATATTATTCAAGAAATATTAACTATAAAGGGGGTGAACAGTATGTTTGATACTGCGCGGGTAGTAACTGATTTGGTTTCGGAAAGATTAACTAAAGTCCAGATAGCCCTAGTTTGGGAAAGTTTGGAGTTTAGAAGGGATACAATTCAAGATCCCGGGCCGTTACAGGTGTTTTGGCTGGTCGAAGGTGAAATCTGGGTTTATGACAACGGCAGAATAACGACCATGCTTTTACCTAATGAATCACTACAGGAGTTTTCCGTGAGCCAAGTAAAAACAAAACAAAAAACAAATCGAAAGGAGGTGAAGACCATGATTGAAGTAGCCAGGGTATACAAGCTCGAAAAAGACGAAAGCGCCCTGAAGGCCTTTGTGGACATTAAAGTCGCAGACGCGGTTTTAATCAAAGGCATCAGGGTAATGGCTAAAAAAGACGGCGGGCTGTTCGCGGCTATGCCATCGCATTTAGCCGGTGACGGTAAGTATTACGATACCGTCGCGTTCCTGACCAAGGAAGCCAAAGAAGAACTGCAAAACGTAGTTCTCGCGGCTTACCAGTCGTAGAAACAAATTAAAAAGCTGTCCTATCGGCTATACGGGGAGAAAGGCAACTAAAATGAACCTAAACGAACTGAAAAACGAAAAGACCACCGTAACCATCGCGGGTGAAGAGGTCGAGGTAAAAAGAGGCGATGCCGTAAAGGACACCTTAACAAGGATCCTCCAGGAAAAAGGCATTGACTCCTTTACCATCCTGGTTGACGGCGATGAGGTCACCTCAACCGATAGCCTGCCTGCGACCTTTGACGGCCATGATATCGAAGTGGAAAGATACGTCAAAGCCGGTTGCTAGAGCGCTAAACCGAAAGAGAGGGAGAGATTTTTCTCCCTCTCTTTCATTAAGAGGAGCTTAAATCCATGATTGATACCTTACTTGTGAACAAAGCAAAGAATAAATCAAGGCTGATCGAGAAAATCGACGATTCCTGGCGTGAATTCGTAGGCAGGCTTAAGCAAAGCATCTTTAGCATCCCCTTTAACGGCGAATATGCCTGCCTGATCAAGGGCGACTATATGCTCGTAGAAGGCTATTCCGGCCTGCTTCTTGTTGACAAGCTCTATTACAAGCATAAAACCTATTTTCTAAAGACGCCTGTAAAATACTGTCCCTTTAAAATCTACGGCGCATATGACGAAAGCGGCAGTTTTAGGGATTTTGTCTCAGAGCCGGAGATGGGCTTTCACTATCTTGGCTTAAGCAAGAAAGGCCATGCTATCTGCACCGGAGATATCCAGTACCTTAACCCTGAATCCCTGGGGTTGCTCAAGGAAGCCTGCCTCAAGATAATTAAGTCATTGCGGGTGGTTAACCTCGAGTCATTAGGCACGGTCATCCTGCCGGAAAGTTACTCAAGCCTTACAAGCATACTTTCCGAAAAAGACGAAGATGTAAAGTATAAATTCGAAAAGCTGCTTAACCAAAATCTTATTGAAGAAATTATTTAAAGGAGAAGAGATTATGCCTGAACAAGCTATTTATGAACGACAGAATCTGATAGGAGATTTGGAAATACCCGAAGTGGCTACAGTGGTCGGCTGCGGCGGCACCGGCTTCTGGACCGCGGTTTTTCTGGCTATGTCCGGGGTAGAGGAATTGATCCTGGTTGATTCTGATATCGTTGAGGTATCCAACCTCAACCGGCTCCTGCTTGAAGAAAGCGCAGTAGGCATAAAAAAGGCCGAAGCTTTAAAAGGCCTGATCCTGGGTATACGAAAACGGATACGCATTGAGATCCAGGATATGCGCATTGAAAAACCGCTGGATTGCCAGATCCTAAGAGGCGATATCTTCTGCTGTACGGACAACCTAAAAAGCCAGCAGACCGTCTGCGCCTTTTGCAAGAAGAACAACCTTAGATACCAGAGAATAGGCTATGACGGAACGATCCTGAACGTCTCAAAGACATTCCCGTTATCTTTTGAAGAGCCTACAGGTCGAGACGGCTATACGGTAACGCCTTCCTGGGTGATTCCCGCGGTATTTGCCGCGGCGGCAGGGGTTGCTTCCAGGACATATAAAGAATTATGCCTGATGGATGATATCGGCAAAATCCACACGCAGCATTCCAGCTATGTCTGCCAGAAGATTTTAGATGACGCAAGAGATGCGGAAAGAGAACATATTGAAGAGAATATCCATGAGTACATCCCGGATTCCTACGGGCTTTGTGAAGATTGCAATAGGATTGACCCTGAGGGCTCTGATTATGGCTACTGCCCGGACTGCAAAGAGCATTACAGCGATGACGATATAGAGGATATAAAAGAAAAGGCGAAGGATGAGGAATATGACCGGATAATTGAGCAGATTGAAACAGGCGAGATTACCGATCCGAAACTAAAAGAAGCTTTCAAGGTTTGGCAAAGAAGAGAAGGAGGAAAATAGAATGTTTATTTTAGATGATAATAAACCTAAGAAAAGCAATATCCTGGAGGTAAAGATTAAAAACTACGGGGAGTGCGGTTTCTGCACAGATAAAGATAACCAGGAAACCCTTAAAATCCCCTGGGATATCTGGAGCCAGTGGATGTACATCAGCCAGCGCATGGGTGGCAAGGAATGGGGCGCGGTATTTTGGGTTAAGGATAATGCCGTAACCAGCTTTAAAATTCCAAAGCAGGAAGTAGGCTCGGTAGAGTGTGAATTTAAAGAAGAATTAGGCGGTGACGGCATAATCCATTCGCACCACGACATGGGAGCGTTCCATTCATCGCAGGATGATGTTCACGCGCGCAATTTATACACCTACAGCATTGTTATTGCCAATTCAAAAGGAAGCATTGCCACAAAAAGAGTGAAACTGCCTTGCAAGGGTTTCGGGTATATCAAAATACAGCTTCAGCTTGTGGGACTGCCGGAAATAGACCTTTCAAAGATAAGCGAGAAAACAAGGGAGTTGATTCCAGAAGCAATCTCGGACTTTGAGGATAACGATTCACCTTGTAATACTTGTCAATCCGGCAGCTGCGAGAATTGCAAATGCATAAATGTTACATAAATACGCTCGCCCCGCCCTGCCTTGTGGGTGTTTGGGTGGGTGGGTTTTGGGTGGTTTTGATTGGAACGAGCGTGCGGTAGCCTTCGGCAGGGTTGTTGACGAAGTTGCCTGAAAGGCCACCGCCCGCAAATAACTTTAAGTACTTGGGGGTAATAAATAGGTTTTAAAAATCAATCAAAAGGGAGAAAAAATATGAAAGTCGCTACCTGGGTTGCCTGAAAATGCCTTCAAATCATTGGGCTTATATTTCCGGCGTCAAAAGAAAGAATCTTTTGTTGAGAAGCATCGAGATTCTTTGGATGAGGGAGGTGATTTCTAATGCAGGGGCCTAAGAAGGTTACAACTAATCAAGTATCTGAAAAATTCCTATTTTCGTCCTTGACGATTTCCTTACTTTGTGGTATATTTACTATGGGAGGTGAATAAAGATGACAATTACAATGACAGCAAAGAATCAAATAACCATACCAAAGAAGATCACAAATGCTTTGGGCTTAGGGAAGGGGTCTATGTTCGAGGTAGAAGTCTCTAGAGATGGAATAGAGCTTATTCCTCTGGAGATAAAAGAAAAACAGTTCACAGATGAAGAATACGTGAAATTAGAGACCCTTGCAATCAAAGAGAAGGGGAAAGAAAAGCATGTAACAAAAAGGTTCATTGATAATTTAAAAAAAGGGAAAATCTAATCAATGCCTTTACACCTTTATTACAGACCTTCTTTTAAAAGAAGCCTCAAGCGTTTAGGGTATGAGCAAAAGAAAATAGTAGGACTGATACTTGAATCTTTAGCTGTTTATTATTCTAGTGAGTGTGATCTTTTAGAAGCACAAAAGATAGCTCCACGATTTTTTTATAAACAACTAAGAAAGCCCTATCATGAAGCCGGCATTGAAGGAACCATCCGGGTGATTATAAAACGAGAGGATGAAAATTGTATTGTAGTATTAGTCGGGAACCATGACCAGATAAAACAATTTCTTGCCAGCGTGTAAGCTTTAGAAGATAATAACCACCCCAACAAACAACTCCCCACGCCACATCGTACTCTTATTTTAATAACACTTAATAATTCTCTTATTACTTTTTAAAGGAATACTATGATCTCTTGTAGGAGAGCATATTTCTTTTCTATTAGTAAATTTTTTATAGTCTTCTAGTCCAGCTATAAAGTTTCCCTTTTATCCAACCCTTAACCTGATACTTCAATCATTCAGCCCCTTTCTTGCTTTTTTGTTTTCTTCTTGCCGTCACGTAATCCTCTTTCTTTTTACCCGCCTACAATAGCCCAAGATTGACTTTTGTGCAAGAAAATCCTTTGGAAAAATTCACCTCTGCCTAAAAAGCCTTTTCGTGGTTTGCCTCGGAAAGGCTTTTTTGTCATCAGAAGTATTCTGCCCCTTCGGGGAGTCTCAATTTTTCCAAAGGACTCCCAGGAAGGCCCACTCCTTGCGTCGTTTGCCTTCGGGCATACCTGTTTTCTTGACAAAAGACGGCATTTCCTGGGTTGCCTGAAAATGCCTTCAAATCATTGGGCTTATATTTCCGGCGTCAAAAGAAAGAAGGCTCACATGAGCCAAGTAAAAAAAGAAATGTTAAAGAAAAACGAAAAATTTGAGGATGGGGTGTTGCGCGCAGATGCCTGTATGGAAAGGTATCAAAGCAGTCGAGATTCTTTGGATGAGGGAGGTGATTTCTAATGTGGACACAAAGAGATCAACTAACGAAAGAAATAAGCTGGAATGAGGTTTTGGATTGGGTAGTAATCGAAGGGGTTTTATGGGTCGAAGTTCAAGATAAGGAGGTGAGAGAAGTATGTATAGCCCGGTGTTAAGCGAAACAATGGTTAAAACGCTGTATAGGTTGAAATGCAGCCAGGACAAGCCAATGACTGTAGTTGCTGAAAAGCTGCTTATGCGCTCGATAGCGTCTATAGACAAAGGGCCCGTGTGCGAGAGATGCACCAGCGAAAACAACAATGATTGCAGGAACTGTTATTTTTCCTGCATTATCAAGGAGGGTTTGAAATGTTAACGATAAATGAATTAAGGCAATTTAGCGGCACAGAGCATTGGTACAAACATCTAAGTGGTTATCTTTACACTGATGGCGTTCAATACGTCGCGCAAGGAGGCGGCGCATATTGGCTAATTGATAAAATATTGTTCACGACCAGGGCGAAAAATAACTTACAGGAGTTTGGCGCCTGGAAGCTTGAGGTTAATGAGGATAAGACGGCAATCTTGGTATGCGAGGATGGTAACTATCACGAGCTTTTCCGGGAGAAAATCGAATGGACAGATTTTCCGTTGAATAAGCTTGAGTTATGGTTTGAGGACGGCGTCTTGATCCTGCCAAGTGAACATTAAAAAAGAGAGTCATACCCAAAGATTCTTTAAGGCAATTACATATTTTTCGTCCGCTTAATGGGTTATACTTCTAGGTTTGCTTTTTTATAAAATGACGGGGTGGGTGACGGTTAATAATTTTGCTGTAGTTGAACCGATGTTTCTTAGGGAGTGCTCTATGGAGGCATCGGTAATATAAAGTGATTGATCGGGGTTTAATGTATATTTATCTTTTTTTGTTTCTATCGCGATTTTACCTTCCAGCACAAAGATAAATTTTTGTGAATCAGGATGCAGCTTGTCTTCAACTAAACCGCCGGATTCTAACATTAAAATCTCCGGAAGCATTTTTTTGTTGAAAAGAATATCTTTAGCAAGAATATGACGGACAACCTGTTTATTGTAGGTTAAGGGTTTCTCTTCCGGCTGGGAAATTGATTCAAAGGGATTTATTTTCTCTTCGTAGACATTTTTGTAGAGCGTAGATAAACTTATACCCAATGCCTGGCAGATCTTTATATGGATATCCAACGTCCCTATCAAGGTGCCTTTTTCAATTTTATTGATTGTTGAAGCATCAATCCGGCAGCGCTTAGCAAACTCCTGTTGCCTTAGAGGACCCCGTAGTTCTTTTATCCGTTGGCCTAGGTTCATGAGGGAATTATAATATATAGTTTCCATTTTGTCAATAGAAATATATCTTATTGTGTATCAATTGATTAAGGTTATTTACTAATCTTGACAAAACAGCAATTAAATGTTATACTTTTTTGCGTTCACCGAAAAAAGCGTTTCCCTGGAATAGCGGGGTTTCATTAATCGTGCCGATATATAATGTAGTGTCAATATTAATATTTTATGGTGTGCTTCTTATATAGATTTTTCATCCAGATTTATTTGATTTGAAAGAGGCACTATGGGCAAGGGAGAAATTGCTTTTGACGGGAAGAGATTCAGTTCCGATGAATTAGAAATAATTGAAGGATGGCGCGTGGTAAAACGTCATCGCAAAGGGCACCTACAGGTGAGTTTAAAGTCAGACGGCACACAATTCTACCTGGAGTTTACTCCCGCTAAGGAAGGCAAGGTAGATTCTCCAAAATAACATCCCCCCAATTTCGTTTACAGAAAAATCATTGCTCAAAAAATTGTTGTAATCGGCATAAAGAATTTTGTTGATAAATCATCCATTTTCGGCGATAATTTAAACCATGGAATATGTGCATAGGCTCTTAGAAGAGATGAAGTGATATGGTTGTTCTTTTTTATCGGCGTATCTTAAAAAGGAGCATGGACGTTATGTTCTAAGCCGAGCATTTCCAGCATTACCGGAGAAATCGGAGAAATCAAGAAATCATTTGACAGTAGGCGCAAAAATAGTAGAATATAATCTATAAATTGTGAAATATTGTCTATAATGAAGATTATTATTCCGCAAAGTGCGCAGTAACCAAGGATGGCATATATTTTTGAAGATGCTTTCATCTTAGATGAAAGGGATGAGATGGTTATAAGCAAGCAAGCAAGCAAGCAAGCAAGCAAGCAAGCAAGCAAGCAAGCAAGCAAGCAAGCAAGCAAGCAAGCAAGAACATATAGTCACCCAAAAAATTTTCATAACAAGTTTTACCCGAATTCCAGCAGGAGTATCGCGGGGGGATTCGGGTTTTTTATTTTAAAATGAGCTATTACAAAATTTTAGGTTTAGAAAAAGAGCCGTTTTCAACCAGTCCGGATCCTGATTTTTTTTATCAGTCCAAAGAGCATAAATCGGCGCTTTACCGCCTGCGGGTTGCGGTTGAATTAAAAAGAGGGCTAAGCGTTATCCTTGGAGACGTCGGCACAGGTAAAACCACATTAAGCAGGAAATTATGCCAGTTTTTAAGCGCGGACGCCGGCCTCATATTCGCGATACTCTTAAACCCCATTTATGAAACAGAAGAGCAATTTTTAGCGGAGTTGGCGCAGCGCTTTGGCATCAATATAACCGGCGGCATAAATAATTGCCCGACTGTTTTAGATTATATGAAAGGTATCGAGAAATTCCTTTTTGAAAAGTGCGTTGAAGAAAAAAAGACGATAGTCCTTTTAATAGACGAATCGCAGAAACTTATCGACCCCTGCCTTGAAATATTGCGTTCGCTGTTAAACTATGAAACCAATGAATACAAAACATTGCAATTAATACTGTTGGGCCAGATGGAACTTTTGCCCAGGATAAGCCGGATTAAAAATCTCTGGGATAGGATCGCGCTGAAATATATCCTCAATCCGTTACAGGAAAGCGAGGTAAAAGAATTGATAGACTTCAGGTTGTGCCAGGCCGGGTATCTATCGCGTTATCCTCTGTTTAGCGATAGCGCCATAAGAGCCGTATTTAATTATACGCAAGGCTATCCCAGAAAAATCGCCATGATCTGCCATGATGCCCTGGAATATCTGGTGATGCATAGGAAGGAGATGGTAGATAAAGAAGTTATCCAGATTTTGCGCGATAAAGAGGTCAAGCCGGTCCTTAGCGCGTGCTGATGACTGCGGATATTTCTCCTGAAGAGCGGCTTTTGGACGTTATCCAAAAAGAAAAAAATTCTACCTTACCCGGCAGGCAGAAAATAACGCTTAATCCACAAGGGTTAAAGCGGTTTTTTTTGGGTTTAATATCAAAACGCAAAACCCTTCCCCAGGGCGGCGATAAAGAGGCTCAACCACGCGCTTTTTTATCAGCCAGGCTTGAGCGCGCGGATCTGAAATTAGTCAATAAAACGCTGGGCATCGTTTTGTCAGTCATTATAGCGGTGTTGATTTTCTCGGCGCTCAATAAAAAGGCGGTCCCGTTGAAGCTGTCGTCGGCGGTTTCAGGAACTTCTTTTCAGCCGGTAAAACCTAAGCCCCTGGAGGATTATCTGCCTCTAAAGTCGTATATTGATGAAGTGAAAAAAAGAGACGTATTCCATCCTTATTCCGGCGGCGCGGGCATTGCCGGGTCAAATTTAGCAGTCAAAGATTTAGGCCTGGCAGGGACATACCAGGGCCAGGATCAGCGGCTGGAGGCGATGATCGAAGACAAGGCCGCGAAAAAGACCTACTTCTTGAAAGAAGGCGATGAAATAAAGGGTTTTAAAGTTAAGTCCATACTTAAAGACCGCGTGATTTTGCAATACGGCGACCAAGAGATAGAAATAATGTAGGGATTGCTTCGTCGCATAAATCGCTCCTCGCAATGACGGCCGAAGCAATCACGCTCCTCGCAATGACGAGGAGAAAGTTGCAGTGCATATGCGAAAATATAAAATCCATCTTGTGATTTCTGTCCTTTGTCTTCTGACATCTGTTTTATGTCATCTAAGCTACGCTGAAGAACAGCCGCAGCAGACTGACCCCGCGGCCGCTGTCAACGCTGCGTCTTCCGCCCCCGGTCCTGCATCCCCTTCCGTCATTGCGGGAAGCCCCGGCGATCCTGCCGCCGCGCCGCCCGCCGCCCCTTCCGTCATTGCGAGGAGCCCCGAAGGGGCGACAAAGCAATCCCTGTCTTCCGAAGATTATCTAAATCAGCGTATGACCCTTGACCTGCGCGATATGGATATAATTGACGCCTTAAAATTCCTGGCCATGAAAGGCAATATCAATATCGTGGCCGGCAAGGACGTTTCCGGCAGGTGCTCGCTTTTTCTTAAAAATGTGACCATAAAAGACGGGCTTGATATAATCCTTGCCGCAAACAACCTGGCCTATGAAAAGCGCGGCGATATTCTTTATATTATGACCGAGGCCGAGTATAAAATACTTTACGGGGGAAATTTGAAAGATAAGCGTCAGGTTTTGATATTCAGGTTAAACTATACCAAACCCGAAGCCGTATTCAAGGCGCTTGATGTGATCAAAAGCGAAATAGGCAAGGTCATTGTTGATGAGGAATCCGGTTCGGTTGTTATTATGGAGACCCCGGATAAACTTATAGAGATGGGACAGGTAATAGCCAATTTAGACCGTGTGTTGTTGACAAAAACGTTTACCCTGGAATATGCCCGCGCAAAAGAAATACAGTCGGCGTTGGCCGTTCGGCTGGACGCCAAAAAAACAGGCGCTATTGTGGCGGATGAGCGCAATAACCAGGTCATAATAACGGCTTTCCCCGAGCGGATGAAAGAGGCAGAGGAATTGATAAAAGGGCTGGATAAAAAAACAAAGCAGGTTTTATTAGAGGCAAAAATCCTGAAGATCGTTTTAAAGGATAATTTTGATATGGGCGTAAATTGGAGCCAGATTTTGACGTCTGCGGCAAAGGGCAGTGTTACTCTGGCTGGGGCTTACGCGTTCCCTTCCGGGCAATCCGCCCCGGTCAATTTCTTTAAAATTTCAGGGTCAAACTCGCATTATTCGGCGGTCTTGCAGGCGCTCCAGGAATTCGGCGAAACCCGCAATCTATCCTCGCCCAGCATAATGGTTACCAATAACCAGGAGGCCAGGATATACGTGGGCACGACCCAGGCCTATGTTACGACTACCATCGCCACCGGCAGTACCACTTCTTCTACCGCCGCGCAGGTCACATTTTTGGACGTGGGCGTCCAGCTCGTAGTTACTCCCACTGTTAATAATGACGGTTTTGTAACTATGAAGATAAAGCCGGAAGTCTCCAGCGTTGATTCCCAGCTTACTTATAAGATAGCCGCTGACGTCGATAACACCGTTCCGATCGTGGCCAGGACGACCGCGGAAACCAGCGTCATGGTAAAAGACGGCACGACCATAATCATCGGCGGGTTAAGAAAAGACGAAAAATTAAAAACCGTGGATAAAGTGCCCTTGTTGGGTGACATTCCCTTTTTAGGCGCGGCATTCAGGAAAACAACCGAAAAACTGGAAAAAAACGAAATCGTCGTTTTTATTACGCCTCACATCGTTTATGGCGACGAAGCCGCTGCCGATGTAGGGACCGAAAAGATTTGGGGTGAGCCCCATGCCAAGGGGATTAAAGAAGCGCAAGGAAGATGGTGAATAAAGTCGTTACGTTTATCGCGGTGTCAATATTTGTCTTTGTTTTTGCCGTGTGTTCCTACGGGCAGGGAAATTATGTTGATAGTCCACCGCAGACTGTGACCGGGCAGGTATCGGCAAAAGATTGGGTAGGTTCGATGATCTCGGTAAGATGGATGCAGACACAGGGTATTATCAGTTATGATGAAATAACTATATTTGTTCCGGATAGCGCCCAAATTACCCTGCACGGTAAAAGCATAGGGTTGCTGGAAATCCAGGCAGGGGATATGGTAAAGGTAGATTATATAAATACGAGCCCCGGCCCCCTGAAGGCATTGAGCATAACTGTTATGAAATAGAAAAAATGGTTGGTATCCCGCAAACTTGTGAGGTGATTATGCGGAAATATAAAATCTGTTTTCTGTCTTCTGTCCTCTGTCTTCTGTCCTCTGTCTTCTGTCCTCTGTCTTACGCCAACAACATCACCGTTACCAACGCCGCGCTCGGCACGCAGGATACCAATGCCCATACAATGGCGGTCCAGTTTGACATCTCCTGGGAAAACGCCTGGCGCGATGCGACAAACAATGACGCGGCCTGGGTATTTATCAAATATTCCACCGACTCAGGCGCCACCTGGTCTCATGCTACGCTAAAAACTTCAGGCACAAACCCCGGTGATTTTTCCCGCGGCACGGCCACAGTAGGCGGGGCAAGCAAGAATTTGGATATCGTAGTCCCCACGGATAAGAAAGGCGGCTTTGTGCAGATCGCCTCAGCCGATACCGGCTCCGGCACGCTTTCTGCAACCGGCCTGCAATTTGTCTGGGATTATGGAACGGATATTGCCGCGGCCACCAAAGATACCGACGCGGCAACGGCCACAATAAGGGTAATGGCCGTTGAAATGGCCTATATCCCCGCCGGTTCATTTGACATAGGCGACGGAAACGGCACCTCCGAATCAACAAATGCTTTTCACGTAACCGACAACACCAAGCTTACCATCGGCACGACTTTGGTGGGGAGCATCAAAGTTGACGTAAACGGCTATGATGACGACCAGATCGAGCTTACCGGTATAGGCATAAAAGGCGACGGCGGCCTGGATACGAACAATGACGGGACGATTAATAATGCTGCCTTTCCCACCGGCTACAACGCTTTTTATATTATGAAATATGAGATTTCGCAGGGCCAATACCGTGATTTCCTTAATATGCTCACCCGCGCGCAACAAGCTGCGAGGACCGCGATAACCGCGTCCCCAACGGCAAGCAATTACGCGATGACCAACGCCGCGACCGTAACATATAGGGATACGATAAGGAATCCGGCAAGCATTCCTTCTGGCCCCATTACTTTTGGCTGTGACTACGCGGCAAACAGCGCGGCAGGCAACGGCATTTTTAACGCGTCGACAGACGGCGAATGGATTGCCGCTAATTACCTTTCTTGGATGGACCAGGCCGCCTATGCCGATTGGGCCGCTCTCAGGCCGATGACCGAGCTTGAATTTGAAAAAGCAGGCAGGGGGCCGGACGCCGCGGTAAACGGCGAATACGCCTGGGGTTCATCCGGCTCGCTTACCCAGGTTAACGGGATAACCAATCCCGGTGCGGCCAACGAAACTGCCGCAAACAGCGGCAATTGCGTTTACGGAGGCGCCGCGAATGTGCAAGGGCCGATGCGCGGCGGCGTAGCCGCTGTCTCAAGTTCAACCCGCACCCAGGCAGGCGCATCTTATTATGGGGTGATGGAGCTGTCGGGAAATCTATGGGAAAGGCCGGTTACCGTAGGAAATTCTAACGGCAGGAGTTTTATTGGAAGTCACGGTGACGGGATACTAACGACTACGGCGAGCTATGAAGGTAACGCTACTAATCTCGACTGGCCAGGGATAGACGCGACTACGGCAAGGGGCGTTACTGGAGCTACAGGCTCGGGCTTTCGCGGCGGCAATTGGTTCAATGGTTCGTCGTACGCCCGCGTATCCGGCCGCTTCAGCGCCGCCAACACGTATGCTAGTCGGAACATCGATTACGGCGGGCGCTGCGTTAGGACTTCCCCTTGATTTTGTAGCTCTTTGAATTTTTGAAATTTTGAGGGAAAATTTAGGGCACTATGAAGAAACTGACTCCTGTAGTCGAAAAACACTACCAGTTGATCCTTTGGCTGTTGCCGAAGATCGGCAATTTTCCTAAGGATCAGAGGTTCCTGCTGGCAGACAGAATAGAATGTATTCTTTTGGATATCTTGGAGATGCTCATAGAAGCGGTTTACTCCAAAAATAAGAGGGAGATCCTGATAAAGGTTAATCTGAAGCTGGATTGTTTGCGGTTTATGATGCGTATTGCCAAGGATATGAAATACGTGAATCTAAGCGCCTATGATTTCTTCTGCCGATCATCCATAGAGGTTGGAAGGATGGTCGGCGGATGGATGAAGGCGTCTGATTTTTGACTTTTTATTGGCCACCAGGATCCCCGCGTTCAAGGATGCGGGGAGCGGATTATGGGGAAGGGGAAGTCCAGGCGCTGTTACCTTCTGACTGATTCAGGCAGAAAAAAGAAAAGGTCCATTGAATCAAAATGGTTCAGCGTCGAAAAAGCGCTGTCGTGCGCTAGTCGGCTCGGGCTTTCGCGGCGGCAATTGGAACAATGATTCGTCGAACGCCCGCGTATCCGACCGCAACAACGCCGCCAACACGAATGCTAATCGGAACAACAATAACGGCGGGCGCTGCGTTAAGACTTCCTGTCGCCATTACGGCCAAGGGCGGAGTCGTGTAGGGGCAGCACAGTGTGCTGTTCCTACAGGACCCATGTAAGGCAGGATTGATGGAAAAGATAAGCGATATATACGCTCAAGTCATTTCCAAGGAAAACCTCTATCGCTCAGCGCATATGGCAGCGCGGGGCAGGCGATACAGGGACACAGCGGCGGATTTCAATTTTTACCTTGAGCAGGAGATCGAGCAATTGCATGGGGAACTTGCCGCGAAAACTTATCGCCACGGCAGGTACCGCATATTTAACATCTATGACCCCAAAGAGCGCAATATCGCCGCAGCACCCTTTAAGGACAGGGTGGTCCACCATGCGGTGCATGACGTGATCGAGCCGATAATTGACAAAACATTTATAGGCGATTCTTACGCCTGCAGAAAAGACAAAGGAACGCATAAGGCAGTGGACAAAGCACAGGATTTTTTAAGGCGGAAAGGTTATTGTCTGCACGGCGATATAAGGAAATATTTTCAATCTATTGACCATGACATCCTTAAGGACATTATCAGGCGAAGGATCGCGGACCAAGACCTGTTGTGGTTGTTGGACGAGATCATTGATTCGGCTAAGCAGATACCCGGCCACGCAAGCAGAGGGCTGCCCATCGGTAATCTTACGAGCCAGTTCCTCGCCAATCTTTATTTGAACGAGCTGGATTATTTTGTCAAATTTCATTTGAAGGCGAGATTTTATCTAAGGTATATGGATGATTTCCTCGTTTTGGAAAACGATAAAAATGCCTTGCGCGCTATGCGCGTAAGTATAAGGGACTTCTTAAAAAACCATCTCGCGCTGAATTTGCACGAGGCAAAATCGCAGATCTACAATAGCTGTGGCGGGATAAAGTTCCTTGGGTTCAGGCTGTATAAAGACCACCGCAGGCTCACGTCCGACAATGTAAGGCGGTTTGGAAAACGGTTAAAAAAGTTCGCGTATCTATTAGAGAAAGGCGGCGTGTCGGTTGCCGATCTGCGTTCAAAAATAATCGAATCTGTCCGCTGCTGGGCGGCACATTCAAGGTATGCCGATACCAACGGTTTGCGTTTGCATATATACGAGGATTTGGCGAAGAAAAAGCCCTGCCTCTCCGCCTTGCTCAAAGATATTTTGTTGGACGGAAAACTGTTTTTCAGAGAGAGAGAGAGAGAGAGAGAGAGAGAGAGAGAGAGAGAGAGTAAAAATCGGTGCGCGCTATGCGTTTTGCATTATACGGCGGCTGTGGCATATTGAATGCGTAAGGAATATCAAAATCCGGGAGTGCATATGCGAAAATATGTTTTCTGTTTTCTAATTTCTGTTTTCTGCCTTCTGTTCTCTGTTTTCTGTCCTCTGACGCATGCCAACAACATCGCCGTCTCCAATGTAACCCTCACCGGTCAGAGCCCGTCCGCCTCTACCGCCAAGGCGCAGTTTGACATTACCTGGAATAATTCCTGGCGCAATAACATAAATTACGATGCCGCATGGGTGTTTGTCAAGTATTCCACAGACGGCGGCACGACCTGGGCCCATGCTACGCTTAAAACCAGCGGCACCAACCCCGCCGGTTTTTCGCAAGGCACAGGCTCCGGCCTTGATATCATGGTCCCTGTCGATAATAAAGGCGCGTTCCTGCAAAGAAGCGCAGACGGTTCGGGAACGGTCTCTACAACGGCTGTCCAGTTTGTTTGGGATTGGGGTTCGGATAAATTAAGCAGCGACGGGGTGACTGCGATCGCCGCAAGCACGAGCACGCGCGTCAAGGTCTATGCCGTAGAAATGGTCTATATTCCACAAGGCGCGTTTTATGCCGGCAGCGGCGGGACGGGGACAAGCGAATTTACCAAAACTCTGATCAATACGGCAACCGCGACAACCGCGCCAAGCGGCAGCCCCTTAGCCGGAGGATACCCTTCGGGTCAGACTGCCCCGGCCAATGCCTCTTGGTCCAACGGTTATCCCGCCTTTTATAGTATGAAATACGGCATTTCGCAAGGCGAATGGGTGGATTTTTTCAATACCCTGACCGCGGCACAAAAAGCAATAAGGGATATTACAGGCAACGTAACAGACGATAGCGTCGCATACGGCGGCAAGAATTCACAGGCTACGGTATACCGCAATACCGTAAGCTGGGCAGGCGGTTCAGACTCTGCCTCGGCGGGTACAAACCAGTATGTGGCTTGCAATTATCTTTGCTGGTCGGATATAGTTGCCTTTGCCGACTGGGCGGGACTTCGTCCGATGACTGAGCTTGAATATGAGAAAGCCTGCCGCGGCACGTTGGATCCGGTTGCCGATGAATACGCCTGGGGCTCAACCGCTATTACCGCGGCAACCGGGATAACCAATTCCGGCGCGATCAATGAGACCGCTTCACCAACTACAGCTAACTGCGTCTATAATAACAGCGGCACAGGCGGGCCTTTGCGGGGCGGTTTTGCCGCTACTTCAACCAGCAGCCGGGCCCAGGCAGGCGCATCTTATTACGGCGTGATGGAGCTGTCAGGCAACCTTTGGAATCGGTCTGTAACCATAGGTAATTCAACAGGCAGGGCATTTACCGGTATTCATGGAGACGGTGTATTAAGCGCAACCGGAAATGCCAATACTACTAATTGGCCGGGAACAGCTGCCACCGGCTCGGGCTTTCGCGGCGGCAATTGGAGCTATGCTTCGTCGTACGGCCGCGTTTCCGCCCGCAGCAGCGCCGCCGACACGGGTGCTGGTCGGAGCAACCGTTACGGCGGGCGCTGCGTTAGGACTTCCCCTTGATTCTGTAGTCCTTTGGATTTTTGAACTTTTGAGGGGTTTAAAATTAGGTATAGGTTATAGGGTGTAGGTTATGGGTGGTAGGGTGAAAGAAAGAATTGAGAGCTAAATGCAAAAAAAACTAAGCGGGCAGACCGGGGTATCCCAATACTTTTGCGGCGTTAAGGAGCCAAGACGGGTCTTTACAAACTTATGCAGGCTGAAGATTTTCCAACTCAACCAGAGGCCGCTTATGCTTGAGGATATATTTACTCGCGTCAAGTATTTCTATGCCTACAACAGAGCCGTCGGGGGCATAATTGATAGCGATATCCTCAGTGAGCCGTTGTGTGGTAACTTCAAATTTGCCTTCTTTAAGTCTGATATACGCTGCGTCCACTTCAGGGTCATAGCTTATTTTCATAATGAGCGCCTCCTAAAAATAAAGGGTGTAAACTGTTATTACAATTATAGATATTTCTTCTTTGGTAATTGGCATTACTTGTTTAATATGATAAAATTTATTGCCCCATCTGCTGTTATATTGAAAATTATGACGATATGCAATGCGCCCATGCTTCGCGGGAAATGTTTCACCCTCCCGGATCGTTTGGGCCACTTCTTCCTTGGAAGCGCCGCGATCCGTCATTTGTTTAATTGCATGCTTTGAGAAAATGATATGTTTCATAGTT
>JAUYEC010000053.1 GCA_030691585.1 Candidatus Omnitrophota bacterium | reverse complement strand
TATCTCCACCGGGCGGCCGGTGTATTCGGCTCCGGATTTTATGATCTCTCCGGCGTCGCCGCTAAATACGGTAGCGCGCCTGCCCTTTAATATGCCGCTTCTAGCCAGTGTAACCGAGGCGCTGCAGATACCGGCGACTATTTTACCCGCGGAAAATGCCTGCCGGAGCAATTTATGCGCCACAGGACTGTCCCAATAAACCGGCGAACCCGCTCCGCCGATAAAGACCACCGCGTCAAAATCATCCGCCGATACAGCGTCGATTAAAATGTCGGGCTTAAGCTTAGCGCCTAATTTGCCGAAGGCATAATCAGTGGTTGTGGAAGCAACGGTAACACTTATACCGTTTTGCTCCAGCTCCGCCTTGGGCTCGAAGAATTCTTCATCGCGGAACTTGTCTGCCGGAATGATCATTACGGCCTTTTTCATATATTCGTCGTCCGTTTACCCCGAGCGACCTGTGGTGAGCGAAGTCGAACCAAGTCGAGGGGTCGTCCGTATTCCGTCGTTCGCGTAGGGACAGGTTTTAAACCTGTCCCTACAAAAATCTAATGATTATTTTTAATCACCTTGTTGGTCTGGCGCGCGATCATCAATTCTTCGTTTGTGGGAATAACTAATACCTTGGGAGTTTTCTTCATACAGGAAAAGATCCCCGCGCAGGCCCGCTTTCTTACCATCGCCTGGTGCTCGCCTATGCCGGCGGTAAAGACCACGACGTCACATCCGCCCATTACCGCGGTGTAGGCGCCAATATATTTCTTGATCCGGTAGGCAAAAATATCAATGGCCAAACGCGCCCGGCTGTCCCCGGCAGCGGCCTTTTTTTCCAATATCCGCATATCGTTACTGATACCGGAAATACCCTTCAGGCCGCTGGCTTTATTCATCAGATCATCCAGCGCCTCAGAGTTGATTTTCTTCAGGCGCATAATATAACCCACCAGGGCCGGATCAATATCGCCGCAGCGCGTACCCATGACCAGGCCTTCTAACGGCGTAAAACCCATGCTGGTATCCACCGACTTACCGTAATGGACAGCGGTAATACTGCAGCCATTGCCTAAATGACAGGTAATGATCTTTAATTTTTCCAACGGCCTTCTCAAGATCCTGGCGGCCTCCATGGCCACGTATTCGTGGCTGGTGCCGTGAAAACCGTATTTACGGATACCATATTTTTTGTAATATTCATACGGCAGGCCATAGGTATAAGCGTAATCGGCAAGCGTATGATGAAAAGCAGTATCAAATACGGCGACTTGCGGCACTCCGGGAAGTAATTTTTTACAAGCCAGGATACCCATAAGGTTGGCCGGATTATGCAATGGCGCTATCGAAGAGCATTTTTTTATTTCTCTGATCACCGCCTGATCGATCAATACCGGCCGCTGGAATTTTTCCGCCCCGTGCACCACGCGGTGGCCCACGGCAGAAACCGAGTTGTGTTTCTCCAGGATTATTTTCAATCCGGCATGATGATCAGGCACTGCCGAGCCCTTTTCTCCGATGCGTTCAATGACACCGCCGGAGATCTCAATGCCTGCGGGCATAGCGAAGAGCTTATATTTTATGGAAGAACTTCCGCTGTTAATAACTAATATTTTTGTCATATTTTTTACTGCGCCCTGATCGCCGTCACTGCCACGCAATCCACAATATCCTGCACCGAACATCCGCGGGAAAGATCGCTTGCCGGCTTATTCAACCCCAGGAACAGGGGCCCTAACGCGCGCGCCTTTGCCAGGCGCTCAACAAGCTTATAACCGATATTTCCCGACTCAAGGTTGGGAAAGATCAGAATATTGGCCTTGCCGCCTAACGGACTGTCAGGATACTTGATACCGGCCACTTCAGGAACGATCGCGGCATCGACCTGCATCTCACCGTCAAACAAAAGCCCGGGCGCCATTTGTTTAAGCTGGTCCAGGGCATCGGTTATCTTTTCCACGGAACGGCCCTTAGCCGAACCTCTTGTGGAATAACTCAAAAGCGCTATGCGCGGCACCAAACCCAGGACCTTAGCGGCAAGTTCGGCGGCCGCAAGTGAAACACAGGCCAGCTGCCTGGAATTAGGTTCGGGAATGATCCCGCAATCGGCGAATACAAAAGTGCCGTTATCACCATATAGGCAATCCGGCACTGCCATGATAAAACAACTTGAGGCAATACTGATGCGATCTTCAACGCCTATACAGCGAATGCAGGCCCTGGCCATATCCGCGGTGGTATGTGCCGCACCGCCTACCATCCCGTCAACTTTTCCTTCCCTGGCCAGCATTGCCCCGTAATAAAGCGGGTCGTCAAACAACGACCGGACCACAGACTCTTCAACATCCTTGGCCTTGTGCATCTGGTAATATTCTTCAATATAACGCTGCTTTTCTCCGGCGTCTATTTTATCCGGGGTCAAAAGCAATACCTTGGCAATACCTTCTTCCTGGATAATACGCGCGGCTTCCATTGTGCGCGGCTCGTCATATTCAGGAAGCACTATTGTGCGCGGCGTGGATTTTGCTTTCGCGCGAAGTTTGGTGATTATGTCCATGTCACATCTCCCTTAAGATCATATCCAGATCTACTTGTTCTTTGATTAATTTTATTACCGCGTTGATCTTCTCGGTATCCCGCGGCCTGATCTTTACCGTAAGCTCATGAATTACGGTGGCAACGTCATAGGTGTCCTGTTTGGATAAAAGCACCGGGACCTGCGCCTTGATCAAGAGGTTCATGATCGGGGCCTCCGGCATAATGCCTCCGGTGAGGATTATTCCGGCAATCTTTAGGCGCTTAACCTCGCCGTCCCGAAAACATCCCAACGCAGTCATGATCATATCTTCCCTGTCGCCGGGCGTGATCATCAGGCTGTCGTCGGTGATATATTTGATCGCGTCGTGCGGCTCCATTGCCCCGACTATTACCTGTGATACCGAACACTCAAGATATTCCCTGCCGCAGACAAGCTCATAATCCGTCTCTTCCAGGATCTGCTCTATGGTCGGCCGGGCAAGCATCGGATTATACGGAAGGACCCCGAGCACCTTAATCCCCTGGCGTTGCAACCCGCTCCTGACCAAACGGCCGATCTTCTCGAATTTATCCGGAAGGACCTTATTTACTATAACCCCGAGCACCTTGACGCCTTCTTTTTCAAACAGCGCCTTGTTTAATACTATTTCATCTATTGGCCTGCCTACGCCGCCCGAAGAAATAATGATCACCTTTGAACCCAGAAGCCTGGCGACCCTGGCGTTTGAATGGTCAAAGACCGACCCGACACCGGCGTGGCCCGTTCCCTCTATGACTACAAACCGGTTGCGTTTTGATACCCTGCGAAAAGAATCCTTTATCCGTCTGCTGATCGCCTTTGGATCGGGCCGGGCGATATATTTCTCGGTAAACCCCCGCTCCACGGCAATGGGGCTCATGTCCTTTAAGCCGCATTTGATGCCGCAGACTTCTTCGATTAATATCGAATCTTCGTCAATCTTTTGGCCCTCTTCCTCAAGATACCGCTGGCCTATCGGTTTGATAAAACCGACCTTTTTAAAGCGGCTCTGAAAATTACAGACCAGGCCCAGAGAAACAGTGGTCTTACCGTCGTTCTGTTTGGTGGCGGCGATAAAGATCTTTTTCACGCGGATTCCCTGATGTTCTCCTCTATTTTTTTTACCAACGCGGCTTTACTTAATACGCCAACTATCTGATTAACCACTTTGCCTTTCTTAAAAAACATCAAGGTAGGTATGGACATCACTCCGTATTTGGTGGCGGTCTTGGAATTTTCATCTACGTCTATCTTTCCAACCTTGATCTTGCCCTTGTAAAGGCCAGCCAATTCTTCTACGATGGGGGCGATCGTCTTGCATGGCCCGCACCAATTGGCCCAATAGTCCACCAAAACAGGCAATTCTGATTCCAACACTTCTTTCTTGAAATTAGCGTCGGTGAAATGCTCTAAGCTCATTAGGTATCCCATGTTAAAAGATTAGTAATATGTGGACAGACAGGTGAATAAATTATCACAAAAAGAAGGCATTTGCAAGGAAATTGTAGTTGCAGCTGCCCATTCTAGCTGGTTCTTTTGTTTTCAGGCTTTGCTAACGATTATTCTTCTTCGGCTCGAATAGGTCGGGGGTAGGGCCGTAGGGGTTAGCGTATTCCTGGGTACCGCTGTCGTCTGCCGGAGTTGACCTGCCTGTTGTATCCTCTCCCGCGTCTGATCTAAGGCCTGTTGAGCGCATGGTATCATCATTAAGCACAGACGACTGCTCTCCGGATTCTACCAAGGTGTTATCCGCAACCGGGGCGTCAGGCAGCGCCCCTTGAGTCATTGCCGGGTCAGGAACTATGTATTCCTCTATCGTCCCCAATTTAGTGCCCCGGTCAGGTTCGTCTGAAACCGTCCCCGTGATCGCCTCGTCTTCGCTGTTGTATTTGGGCGTAGTCCGCAAAGATAGGTCATCTTGTTGCGCCTGGGCCGTTGCCGGCCAACAAATAAACATTGCCAATATTATTGTGGATAAATGGAGTTGCATATTCTTAGGCATCATTCCTCCTCTTACCGTTACAGCCTGCAGGGACCAACAACCGTCGCCCCTGAGATGCATTTGTAGGGACAGGTTTAAAACCTGTCCCTACTTAATGTCAGGGTCGTTTTCGGGTTGTTCTGTATACGTAATATCCTGCGGCATTGGCTCGGCCTGGTCCGGCTCTATGAGCGGCTGGCTTACCGTCATCGGATCCGCGGGAAGATATTCTTCGTCGGTGCTCAGTTTAGAAGGTACGGTATATTCTACGATCGAATCGTCGTTAGTTGTGTATTTGAAATCCTGTTCGGAACTTTCGCCTTTTTCCTGTAACTCTGCTAACGCCGCGCCACAAGTAAAGATACAACAACCCGCAATCACAACTGCGTAAAAAATTCGCCTGGGCATATTTAGGCCTCCGATTTATTTCTCTTATTTTCTTCTTGTTTCAGGCGGTTGTCAATATAAATAAAAAGGGGACAGCGACTTTTTTCCCCGTCGCTGTTAGCCAGCGTGAAAAAAAGTCGCTGTCCCCTTTTTTATGTCTTTATCTTGCGCGAGAAATAACCGCCGGTGTAAGCGTCAAGCGAAGCGGTCAGCTCCTTCAGGCGCAATTCCTTTTCCATGCGCTTTCTCTTGTCCTCTATGCGCAATTCCTCCAGCTCCATCTTGATGCGCAGACGCTCAAAATATATCTTGTTGACCTCGTCGAGTATGTCATTGCGCAGGTCCACCATTAATTTTGAGCGCACATCAATGGAAGTCTGATCGGGATTCCAGATGATCTGGCTTAGGTCCCAGCTCAGGCGCACATCCCAGCCCATGCTGTCACGCCCCTTTATTAAAACATCATCCCCAGCCTTAGTGCTCGAGCCTGACTCCCAATGCCAGAGGTCTCCGGCGTCCCGGTTGACCGTGGCGCTTAAGGTCGGCAGTAATGCACAAGCCATTGCCTGGCGGCGCCAGATTTTTATTTTTTCCGGGCAGACTTCGGCGTATTTGATCGCCGCTTTCTGAACCTCCTGCACATCCGGTTCTTTGGCTAAGTGCTGTGATATTGCCTCTTGCGGCTGATACGCGGCAAAATCACGCCTTAAACAGCGGAACAATCCTTTATCGCAGGCCGCGTACAGATTGCCATCTTTATCTATAGCCAGGGCCCTGTATTCTCCGGCAGAGAGCGCGAAAGACAACTCCTGCCAGCGCTGCCCCGTATATTTAAATATGCCCGAACTTGTCGTCACGTAAAGCTCTCCGGATGGCGTGGCTAAAATATATCCTGCGTCGCGGCTAAGCAGGCCATAATCAACAAGCGCGTCCCAGGATTTTCCTTTGTCAATGCTGGCATAAACGCCTCTTGAGGTAGATAGGTACAAGCAAGGCGCTGAAAACGTGCCTAGCGCAAGATAGCGGATATTCGTGGCGCGCTCATCCCCGCCTTTATCCTGATCGTCATCGCAGACGCCGGGAGGCGCTTCTTGGGCGCTGGGAACAAAAACCCTCTCCCATGTTTTATCACTTGGGAGCATGCGAAATACCCCTTCAACTGAAGCGGCATAAATTTCATACCCTCCTGTTACATCCCGGATAGAGACAAGCGCGAAAATTTTACTGTCGCCAATTTTTCCGCTTTCCTTGAGCCACGTCCGC
Organism: Candidatus Omnitrophota bacterium; assembly: GCA_030691585.1. Classification (GTDB taxonomy): domain Bacteria; phylum Omnitrophota; class Gorgyraeia; order Gygaellales; family Profunditerraquicolaceae; genus JAUYEC01. The sequence continues at coordinate 1,036 of JAUYEC010000053.1, read as the reverse complement.
CCCTGATCCTGACTGATAAATAAACCTTCTCCTGTCCCTAAAAATAAGTTATCGGCACAAGCCAGGAACGCCAAACAATCGCTCTGCGCGTCATTCCTTCCTTTATATAATCTTCTCCAATCAGCGCCGCTGTTGGCGCTATAATAGAGCCCGTTGGCGCAGGCGGCATAGAGGAAATTTTTGTTCCCGGGATCGCTGTATAAGTTGTTTACTCTCTGCCCCCTTAACGGCATGGCCAGCCGCCAACTTCCACCCGCGTCTTCGGATTTAAATATGCCGCCTTTTGCGCCGATTACGATCACCCGCGGATTATCCACCTGCACCAAAACAGCGCTCACCTCCATATTACCCCTTGCGATCTCCTCCCAACTCACCTCCGCTGCCAAAACAGCTGTTGCCTGCCACAAACTTAGCAGCAAACACACCAACAATACTTTTCTCATCTTGCCACCTCCTACCATAACAGACGCAGGAGGAAGTGAAATCTAACAAACTTTTTTTCGCTTTTTTTATAGAATATAGCTGCCTCTGGAGAGATTGCGAGCGAAATGGAGCTTTTAGCCGGAGGAGCTTGAGCATTGAGGGAATTCCCGTGGAGCAAGGCTCGCAAGCTTACGTATTGGCCGCAGCGACAAAACGGGAACGGCGCGGTTGTCTGAGTGCTTTTTGCTAGAGCAAAAAGCACGAGTTTCCGCGCCGCCGAAATGCGAAAGATCTCCGGCGACCCCTCCAACTTTACGTTCGGGGGCAAAAGCTACTTGAGCGAGTAACTCGCCAGAGGCAGATTACATTTATAAATTATTTTGAATGACGGGATGCCGCGGTGGTATTTTTGATGAGTTTGTTCCAGATCCTGCGGGTCTGGACGGCTAACTGGCTGGACTGGAGCTGTTGGCTGGTGCGGCTGAGATGCTCTTTAAACAAGCGGGCGGGCATGGCATCAGGGGCGGCATCAATGATCTCGTAAATTTTTTTCTTGTCTAACGATTGGACGGCTCTGACCGCCTGCTCCTTGGTCATACCCGGAGTGACACCG
>JAUYEC010000102.1 GCA_030691585.1 Candidatus Omnitrophota bacterium | reverse complement strand
GGAGCTGGTCAGGTATGCCAATGTTCATAACCAAAAGCCGCTGGTGGACGATGAACTGAAATTTATCGCGGCACACCCGGACATCTCGCGCAAGATATTCACGATGTCTCCGTAGGCGACAATAAAAAAAGAACATTGTCTTTCGTATTCCGTCGTTCGTCTTTCGTCGTACGTATTTCGTAAAAACAAAAGCAAAGCATTTGCATTTACGATTTTACGATATACGATATACGGTATACGGACGACGGTATACGGACGACGAAAAACGAACGACAATTTCATTCTAATGCCTGTCTTATTCTCTTTACCTGGATCAGTAATTTTGCCAGGTCTTTAAGGTCGATCATATTCGGCCCGTCGCAGGGCGCGCGGTCAGGATCAGGGTGCACTTCAAGGAAAAGGCCGTCACAGCCAAAAGCAACTGCCGCGCGCGACAAACCTTCTACAAATTCACGCTGTCCACCGGAAGATTTACCCCTTCCTCCGGGAAGCTGAACGCTGTGCGTTGCATCATAAATAACCGGATAACCAAAATCCCGCATAATTTTTAAGGCGCGCAGGTCAGTGACCAGGTTATTATATCCAAAGCTGACACCCCGTTCGGTAAGCAATATCCGCTTATTACCGGCGGATTCTACTTTTTTTATAATCGGCAGGATATCCCAAGGTGCCAAGAACTGGCCCTTTTTTATGTTGATCACCTTACCGGTCTTTGCCGCGGCCACCACGATGTCGGTCTGGCGGCACAAGAAAGCGGGAATCTGGATAACATCAAGAACCTTGGCTGCCTCCTCAATATCGCGGCGGCAGTGAATGTCGCTTAACACCGGAACCTTTAATTTCTGCTTTACTTTATGCAGCACATCCAGCCCTTTTTTTAACCCCGGGCCGCGAAAGGATTCTATGGAAAGGCGGTTGGCCTTGTCAAAACTGGATTTGAAGATAAAAGGTATTTTTGCCGCGGCTGCGATATCTTTTATTTTTTTGGCTGTCTCCAGGCAAAAGCTCTCCGACTCGATAACACAGGGCCCGGCAATCAGCACCAGCGGATTTTTGTCGCCTATTTTTATATCGCTAACACGGATCTGTTGCATCGCTTTTTTCCTTTATCGGTTCTTCGGGTAATGCCGCTTCGGTATCTAAAGGTTCTTGAGGTACGGCCTCAGGCTGCGCATGCGTTTGAGGAACCGGCTTCAGAGCCTCAGATGCCCTTGCCGGACCGAGATATTCCACCACCCGGGCAAGATCCTGCGGAGTATCTACGCCGATGGTGTCAAATTTAGTCTCCACCGCTTTGATACGGTAACCGGCCTCCAAGACGCGCAATTGCTCCAGGCACTCCACTCTCTCCAGATAAGAGACCGGCAGGTTCTTATAGATAAAAAGGAAATCCTTGGTGTAGGCGTAGAGCCCGATGTGCCTGAAATAGACCGGCGTAGTGATCTCTGAATTAGCTGCATGATACGGTATGGGGGAACGCGAAAAATAAATCGCAAAATTAGACTTGTCGATCACTACCTTGACCACGTGCGGGTCATTAATGATCTCCGGCTCATCCTCGGCCTTGATCACCGTGGACATGGAAATATCTTTATCTTCCAAAAGGACACGCGCCGCCTTATCGATCATGGTCGGATGTATCAAAGGCTCGTCCGCCTGGATATTCACCACGACCTTGACATCAAGAGGGTTGATCACCTCGCAGATCCTGTCAGTGCCGCAGGTATGCGCTCTTGCGGTCATCACCACTTTGGCGCCGAAATCCTTTGCCGCCCTTGCTACCCGCTCGTCATCGCAGGCGATGATCAAATCGTCGAGTAAAAGCGATTGCTTTGCCCGCTCCCAGACATGCTGCAGCATAGGCTTGCCTAAAATATCCGCCAGCACCTTACCTTCAAACCTGGTTGACCCGTACCTTGCGGGTATTACGCCTACTACGTCCATATTTCACCTCTATAAATTCAGTCGTTCGTCTTTCGTCGTTCGTATTTCGTAAAAACAAAAGCAATGCATTTGTATTGACGATATACGAAATACGGGCGACGGTATACGGAAGACGGACGACGATGCGGGCAACGTTGCCTTTATCGTTACCGATCTATCCGCTCTATCAATTCTTTCCTGCTAGTCGTGGCCGTGCCGAGTTTGCCGACGACAATACCGGCTGCAAAGTTGGCGATATGCGCGGCTTCCAATTTTGTAGCGCCACTGGCGAGTGCCAGCGTAAAAACAGAGATCACCGTATCTCCTGCCCCGGATACGTCAAAGACCTCCTGGGCCACAGTCGGGATGTTAGCCATGGGCCCGTCTTTAACAAACAACTGCATGCCGTGCTCGCCCAGCGTCACCAGCACTGAATCAAGATCCAAATATTCCAGCACCTGGCGGCCGGCAGCGTCTATGTCGCCGCTGGTAGACAATCTATCGTTGTTTAATTTGAATTTATTGGTAGTATCTTTGATCTTTAAATTCCTGATCGCGTTTTCCATTTCTTTACGGTTAGGGGTAATGGCGGTAACACCGCGGTAATACTGAAAATTTTCTTCCTTGGGGTCAACAGTGATCAGCTTTTTACGGCTGCGCGCCAGAGATATCAGCTCACTCAACAAAACCCTGTTGATAACGCCCTTGCCGTAATCTTCAATAATAACAGCATCGTATTTATCAATCGCCCTGCGCACAAATTCCAGGATCCTGCTGTTTAATTTATCGCTGAGCGCGTGGGTATGCTCCCAGTCCACGCGCACTACCTGCTGCTGCCCTGCAATGATCCTGGTCTTAACCGTGGTGTGCCTTGCCGTTTCGCAAAATATGCCGGATGTAGGAATATTTCTTTTACGCAATTGAGAAATAAAAACTTCTTTGTTCTTGTCGCCCCCAACCACGCCCACTAAGAGGACCTGGCCATCCAGCGCGCGGATATTGCTGGCGACATTGGCCGCACCCCCGGGCACGTAATCATGCTTATTGGCCCAGAGCACCGGCACAGGCGCCTCAGGAGAGATCCTGTCCACCGCGCCCCAGATGTATTCATCAAGGATCAGGTCGCCAATAACCAGGATCTTCGCCCTGGGGAAACGCCGGATTATTTTTGCTAAACCATGCATAGTTTATCGTTAGTCGGTTACGGTTACGATGCCCGTTTCGTATTTCGTCGTTCGTCTTTCGTCGTTCGTATTTCGTTAAACATGTTGCGAATGACGACTGACGGACGACGGTATACGGAAGACGGACGACGATACGGGCATCGTTACCCTTACCATTACCTGATTTTCTCCATTATTGCCTGCGCCAAAAGAGGCAGCATCAATTCGTGGTGGCCGATAATATAATAACCCTTGCCTCCCGGCTGCACCGGGCGCGATACCACGTTCTGGGCGGGCCGGTACTGAAAAATCATATCAAAATTGGCACTTGTAAACCCGCGCACCTTATTTCCTAAGTTGCGGCTCAGGTTTAACGCCTTCAGGAATACCTCCGGCAGGATGACCGCCGAACCGAAATTCAGCACCACTCCGCCGTCGTTGAGGCCAGTGATCTTCTCGGCAAGAAGGTAAAAGTCCCTGGCTGAGCCCTGGCCGCAGGCAGCCGCGTCAAACGACGGATGCTGATGGATAATATCGGTGCCGATAGCGACAAAAACACAGACCGGGATACGGTTCCTATGACAACAGTTCAATAAACTCAGGTCTTTATGTTTCAGGTTCGAGTGGGCGATCTTAGACGCCACTGCCTGGCCCAGCCCAAAACCCAGGCCCACGCCTTCTTTAACGGCATTATTTAAGAAATCCGCGGTTTCCCGGCCCATCCCGAATTTGCCGTTTTTGAGATTGGCCCCCACGTCTTCTGAAGTCTTGGCCTGCAGAGCAAGCTCAAAATCATGGATAATCCCTGCGCCGTTTAAACAGACGCAGGTGATCACTTTTCTATTGATCAATTCGATCAAAACCGGGTTCAGCCCGCACTTGATCACGTGGGCACCGGCCATAAAGATCACCGCTTTTTTCTTCTTGCGGGCGATGGCTGTAGCAGCGACGATACGGCGCAGGTCCCCGGCCTTGAGGATTTCCGGCAAAGAATCGTAGAATGCAGTAAAGCTTGCATTGGGGCGGGGCGGGGCGGCGAAATCGCTTGCCACAACCTTGCTAGGCCTCTGCTTTAGCGAGTATGTCTTAACCTTATTAATATCTATCATATTA
>JAUYEC010000088.1 GCA_030691585.1 Candidatus Omnitrophota bacterium | reverse complement strand
GGCGGGTGCGCTCATGATAATCAGGGGTCATTTCATAGCCGAGCGCTATCCAGGGGATGGAATAACAGGCAAAGGAAACCACAAAAAGGCATTGCACCACTAAAAAATACCAGAAATAAAAACTTGTGCTATGTCCCTTATAGAGATGGAACAAAAGAGCAAAGGAAAGCCCGGAAACAATAGCTCCTAAGAATATCCAGGGTTTGCGCCGGCCGTAGCGGGTGCGGGTGTTGTCAGACGCGTAACCGATGAGCGGATCGGAAAAAGCATCGACCAGGCGGGGAATGGCTCCGAGCAGGCCGACTAAAGCCGGGCTCATGCCGAGTCCGAGGTTTAAAACAATAACCAACCCGCCGATGGCGGCGGCCTGAAATTGATTAACCAGTGAACCTATGCTGTATACGACTTTTTGGAAAATAGGAATGCGGTCTTTAGACGCTGTTTTGTGGTGTTCCGGTTTACCGACTGCTTCTGGCATTACTGCTCCTTTCCTATTGTCATTATTTGCGCTCGCGCGCTAATTCCCGCTCTTTAACTGCCTGAGTCTCTGCTGCTACCTGTTCAGGGGTTTTCTCGCCTAAAATGATCGACTGGATCCCCTTACTAAAGGCCTCGATCACTGTCGGAAACTCTGATATATACCAGGCATTAGGATGAGTCGCCTGATCCAGCCCGCGGGCAAACATTGCGAAGCTTCCGGGTATGCTTGAAGCGCTCTGTTTGTTCGCCGGCAGGTTGTTAGTTGCCTCGGCAAGGTAGTCCTGCTGGTTTTTATCCGTAAGCCAGATCAAGAACTTCACCGCTTCTTCTCTCTTTGGCGAACGCGCGTTGACCATAAAAGATGAACCAGCGCCTCCCCAGATAGCCATCGGGTATTGCGTTGAAGCCATAGGCGGCAAGAAAGCCGCGTAATCCAACTGCGGATTCATCCCCTTATAAACATTGACACACCAGGACCCGTTAAAAGCAAAAACCGCCTTCTCGTTAGCAAATAACTGTTCGGCGGTTTTATTGACCATGTTCACCAGGCCGCTGGCTAATAGGCCCGAATCCTGCATTTCTTTAAAAAGACTAAGCACTTTTATCCAATCCGGGTCGGTGTATGGAACCTCACCCTTTATAGTCGCCATGACCTTATCCTGCCCCATGATATTGAAAGCGTAATTGTTTGCAAAACAATTTATCATCCAAGCCTCGCCCCATCCGGAAACCAGGCCCTGCATATTGGCCTGCTTGATCAATTTGGCGGTCTCCAGTAGTTCCGCGAAGGTCTGCGGCGGATTCTCCGGATTAAGCCCAAGCTTGCGGAAAAGCGCCTTATTATAAACCATCTCAATGGCCATAATATCCAGGGGCGCCCCGTAAATACCCGGCTGGACTCCATAGCCATTGCCGTCGGTGAATTCATTTACTGCCAGGGCCAGGGCGTAAAAGCTCTTTTTCCAGGCGGAGCCATTGGCATCCATATAGGGCGTCAGCTCCAGGATGTGGCCGGCCTTAACAAATGAAGCAAAATCGCGCTTTTCTCCTAAGATGCCGAAGATATCCGGCAGGTTATCGCCTTGGGCCGCGGCGCGCACTTTCTGAGAATAAGTGTCCGAAGGAGCGAAGAGATCAAAATTTACTTTTATACCGGTCCGGGCCTCATAGCGCTTGGCTAATTCCATAAATGCCGGTTCGCGGTCAGTCATCCAGTGCCAGACGGTGATGCCGGAATTGGCGGACGGCTTCTGGCCGCATCCGGCCACAGCCAAAGATAAGACAGCTATTATAGAAACTAATACTGCGCCCGCCTTTAAAAAACGCACCTGCCTATCCTTTCACACGCCTTGCTGTAGGGACAGGTTTTAAACCTGTCCCTACTATAATATTAGAACTTAAAGTATACCATTTATATATCTGTAAATCAAGGTAATATAGGGTTTTTTGCGCCTGTAATACGGAAAATTAAATTTATCATACTATTTTCCGCCGGTCAAGCCTTTTTAACCTCTTGCAAGGCATGCGCAAGGCCTACTAAGTCCACCCTTTCTAAGTTAACACCGGTTTGAAAGGTATTTTCATCGACCTTTCTTGACCAGGCAACGTGCGCCCGGGCGTAATACGGCTCCCCCTTATCCAAAACATGCACCCAGACCTCCAGGGCCATACCCTCGGGGAACTGCTGTTTACTTGTGAATCCTATCCCCTTAGCGCTGATGTCGCAGGTTTGCGCGTCTCCGTCCAGCGTGGCGTCATAGCTTAGATAGCGCAGGGGCAGACGGACCGGGAAACGGCCGAAAATACGGCTGTCCTTATCTTCTTCCTGGGCCGCGGCCTCGCCTATATCGCCCATGCCGTCGCGCAGCCGCCATTTTACCTGCGCCGGGAAATAACGGCAGATGAACTTATAGATCTTCTCCTTGTCCGCGTCCTTGATGCGGTGAAAATAGAGGCCGTAAATATTGTGGTTGCCAGCACCCTTATGCCAAGCCACCCACACCTCGGCTTCCAGCTGGAACTCCGGGTTCAAGGTCAAGCGCAAGCGTACCGCCTTTTCAGTCGCCAACTTCGGCTTAAGGGCTATGCGCGCGCCCTTGAAGCTAAGATCCAAAACGTTGCAGTCGGCCTCGGCCGTCTTACCTTCCAACTGCACCTTTGCTTCCTGATTCAACTGCCACCTCACGAACTGCCTGCGGTTCTCCATCTCTCCTCCCGCTTTTGTCCCCATAGGGGGACGTTCCCTCAGGTACCACCCTTCCACATCCTAACCCATTGCCCCGCCTCGCTGTGCCGGGCGCTAAAATTAAATACTGTGTCCCCGGAATTCCGGAATTCACTTCCGATTTCGGGCGAGTCGAGAAGAACTTCCTGTAGGGACAGGTTTCAAACCTGTCCCTACAAAACCTTCCACGATTTTCCCCGTAGGGCCAGAATATCCTTCTGTCCCTTCCCCTCCGTCGCCCTTAAAACTGCCTTGACTTCCCTGCGGCCGTATGTTATAGTCCCTTTGATTAAAGGGAGGCCTAAAATGTCTAATAAATTTATTTTGGAATTGGATCCTGTTGCCGTCGAACAATTGGTAGATAAGCTTTCTATGGATGACAAGATCAGGTTGGTGCGCAAACTCGAGAATGAAACCTGGGCAAGACGGCTGGACGAAGTCGTCTTCAGCATAAGGAAACGTTTTAAGCGGGCCCGTATGTCCGATAAAGAGGTCCTCCGTATTTGCGAAGAAACGCGCCAGAAGTTTTACAATGAAAGAATTAAAGGCCGTAATTGACACCAATGTATTGGTAAGCATCCTCAAAGGCAGCTGCGGACTGTCTTCGATATATACCGCATTTAAAACAGGCCGATTCAAACTGATCATAAACGACCAGGCATTAAGAGAACTGGCGGCAGTTTTATACCGGCCCCACCTGCGCATAAATCCAACCGACATCAGAGAACTCTTCAGGTTAATCAAACTAAAGGCGATACGCGTTAAATCCGGGCCTTTGTCCGTTACCGCCTGCCGTGATCCCAAAGATAACTTTATATTGCAGCTCGCCGCGGAAACAGAAGCGAACTTTATCGTAACCGGAGATAAAGACCTTTTGGTTTTAAAATCCTTTACCGGCATCTCCATAATAACTCCCCGTCAATTCGTGAATCTGCTCAATAAAGAAGGTGAATGATGATCGGTATCTTTACCATCCCGCATCGCGCTAAACACTCCAAATAAGCTACTATCTCTCTGGTTTACTTTGCCCTGTGCCTTTGCAGGGACAGGTTTCAAACCTGTCCCTGCAAAACCTTCCACGATTTTTCCCGCAGGGACAGAATATCATTCTGTCCCTACTGCTTTTCTCAATTTATCAATCGCCGTTGTACATAGTTGAGAAACGTGTGACTCGCTATATCCCATTTCTTCAGCGATAACTTTTATCGCAACATGATCTGCATCCAGATAATGCCGTTTTAAGACATATTGTTCATGCCGATTTAATCTTTTTTTGTATTTATCAAATATTTCAGCGATTGCATTTTTCGCTTTTTCTTGTTCCTCGTAT
>JAUYEC010000034.1 GCA_030691585.1 Candidatus Omnitrophota bacterium | reverse complement strand
TATGAAACTTCTGCACTTATTTATTAGATAATCAATATCGGATTTCGAAGCAGCCAGATACGCGCCGAAACTTCCGAGGGCTTTGCCGAATGTCCCCATTATGTAGTCCACTTCTCTTGAGAGGCCTTCCTCTTCGACAACGCCTGAACCGGATGCGCCGTATATGCCTGTCGCGTGGGCCTCGTCGGCCATAAGGTTACACCCATATCTTGTCTTTATGTCGATGAGCGCCTTCAGATCCGGCCTGTCGCCATCCATGCTGAATATTGTCTCGGTAACGATGAGGCTATTCTTGAATTTATGCCTCTCTTTCTTTAAGATATCCTCCAAATGCCCGGCGTCATTGTGCCTGAATCGAAATAGCCTTGCCCCGGACAGGATGATACCATCAATTATGCTGGCATGGCAGAAGCGGTCAGAGAAAACCGCGTCGCCTGCGCCGCAGAAAGAACTTATGATGCCTATATTTGCCTGGTAGCCGGAACCAAAGATGAGGGCGCACTCTTTATTCTTTAAGCGCGCTACGGCGTCTTCGAGTTCATGGTGTATATCAAGGTCGCCGCTTAAGAGCCTGGAGGCGCAAGAACTTGTCCCGTATTTGGCGAGGGCCTTAACAGATGCCTCGATAAGTTTTGGATGGCCGCAGAGGCCAAGGTAATCGTTTGAGGAGAAGTCAATATATCCTTTATCGCCGATATATATCTTGCCGCCTTTGCGGTATGACGCTGGACGTAAAACGCGGAGTGATCCCTCTCTAGCCCTCTTACGAAGAAATTCCTCTATGCCTTCCATGCCTTCCCTACCTCTTCAACAAACAATCGATCCTCATCTACAGAACGGCCCTTTATGGTAAGATAACCGCCTATCAGCATTCCGTTCGCGCCGGCCATGAAGGCCATTGCCTGGAAATCTTTTAAGACGGATTCTCTCCCTGCGGCCACCTTTATTATTTTATCCCGCAATATTATCCTGAAGAGCGCTATAGTTTTGACCGCGTCTATAGCCGCCAGGCGAGGCGTCATATCTAAAGGCGTTCCTTTTATCGGAACGAGGATATTTATCGGTACTGATGTAACGTCCAGATCTCTTAGCGTAAAAGCCATCTCTATTCTGTCGCTCCACGATTCTCCTAGTCCGATGATCCCGCCGCTACAAACCTCCAGGCCAACCGCTTTTGCTGCTCTTATAGTATCAAGCCTGTCCTTAAAAACGTGGGTAGTGGTTATTGTGGAAAAATACCTCGGTGAAGTCTCAATATTATGGTGGTAGCGCCCAAGGCCTGCTTTCTTAAGAAGAAGCAATTCTTCTTCGCTTAGTTTGCCCAGGGAGGCGCAGATGTTTATGCGGACTCGGCCTCTTATAAGAGATATGGCATCCGCTATCCTTTTTAATTCATCGCCTGATAGCCTGTTTCCGCTGGTTACTATATCGAATCTTTCCGCTCCTGTCTCTTTTGCCTTGGAAGCTGCCGCGAGCATCTCGTCAATACTCTTTAGGGGGTAGGTGTTTATGCCTGTCTTGTAGCGGCAAGATTGAGCGCAGAATTTACAATCTTGGGCACAGAGGCCTGATTTCGCGTTCATTATGCTGCAGAGCTCAAACTTATCCCCAACACATTCTTTGCGGGTTTTGTCAGCCAAAGCCAATAGCTGCGCTAAGGGCTTTTCCAAAAGTGCGCGCGCGCCTTTTCTATCCATTCAAACTCCTTGCCTACAAGAGCACACCGGCCGATTCCCCCGTCAGGGGACACCGGCGCAATTCAAATAAGCGCCGGGTGCATGATACGGCCGGGTGTCTATAGTCAACTATTTTATAATAAGAGGTTAACATTTACAACAAGAAAATCGCTTCGCGATAACTTCAATGCGATTTTCAGTGGTTAGGAAAGTGTTTTATACTTTCCTACACCATAAATATAAGAACGCGGGCAAAATTAATTTTTCGCTTACGGCAGGGAAGCAGCTAATCGCGGGGTTTGTTCCGGCGGGAAAACGGCCTATATCCTTAAGGCAGCAAGGTCTTCCTCCTTGACTGCCATGGCCATGATACGGCTCTCATTCTCTTCTGTCATCTTGCGGTATTCAACCTCGAGATACCGGCCGGAAGGAATATCGCTATATCGGGCAAGTATTCGCGCGGCAAGATTTAGCTGATCATCGTTAAAAAACCCTCTGCCTATTCCCGTGGAGCCGGGGATACCGACGGGCCTGATACAGAAGTCCTCTTCTTCGGCAAGCGCCGACAGTTTAGCGTTCTCCCCCTCGTCTCTTCCTACGATTAATTTAGCGCCCGAGCCGAGGCGAAAATGCCTGCCGATCTTGAGGAACTTGACATCGCGCACCGAAAAATCCGGACTATGCTTCATCAAATCCCGCATCCTGGCGGCGAATCCTTTATCCGTTAAGAGACATCCCCCTGCCGGACAGGGATAGTTATGAATATCAAACTCCCTGGCCAGCTGGATCTGAGGCTTCCGGCAGCGGCCTTGAATGTTGAGCAATTTTTCCCGGTCAACCAGCCCATCTTTTTCCGGAATGCTCGGCTCCATCAGCTTCGCGCATAGCGGCCGGACAATAAAGCCCTTGAGGCCGCTTTCCTCCTCTATAATACGCATAGCATCCCTTCGCTGCGACATTGGCCGCTCGCCAAGGACCTCTCCGGTCACAATAAAAGAAGCGCCGGACTGCCTCATATACTCACCCGCTTTTTTGAAGATGAATATCCTGCAGTCAAGGCACGGGTTAAGGCCCCTTCCATATCCGTGCTTTGGCGCTTTAACGATGCTTATATACTCTTCTGTTACTTCAAATACCTTGAGGCTGATCCCCAGAGAGGCAGCGGCGGCGGTGCTGGCAAGACATGTCTTGCCCCGCGAAGTGCAATTACAGAATACGGTCAGGAAATTCACCGCTTCAATTTCTATGCCTTGGCCTTTGATCAGCCTTGCGGCCAAAATGCTGTCCAGCCCTCCTGAAAGTAAAACTATCGCTTTCATTCTTACCTTTAATCTCTCACCTCTGCCTCAACCCTCACGCTAACTTCTCGGTACGCTTGCGTCTATACTCCCCTTCTATCGCTATTAACTTCCTGTCTTAAGCCTTTAATTCTTCTTCTACTTTTTTAATGTATTTCTCCGGATCCTTTTTGAATTCTTCAATGCAGGCGGGACAGCAGAAATTATAGATCTTACCCTCGTATTCATAGGTTGTCTTCAGATCTTCCGCGATCTTCTCACCGCTTACCGGGCAAATCTTATTGCCGGCGTTAATGGCTTCTGCTGGAGACCCCGCCTCTTTGACGGCTTCTGCCGTGCCGTGTTCATGTCCGCTATGAGCTTGCGCCAGTTGCTGATCGCCGCTATGATCACCGCAGCTCATGGCAAAAGACAGCTTGTTTATTCCTAAAACCAACGATATCACCGCTAAGATCATCAATATTCTCTTTGACATTTCATCCTCCCGGTTAGAATAACTTCGGCTTATCATCTCGAATTATGTTTCTCGCGCAAAATCCCGAAATCCCCCCTCCAAATCACATAAAATACAGGCAAGATAACCAACGCCAGGACCAGCGCGCTGAATAAACCAAAAATTATGGGCGCGGTATAGCGTTTTAAGAATTCAGCGCCTATCCCGGTAGCAAACATTGCCGGCATAAGGCCTAATATATCGGCAGAACAGGTCAATATTGCCGGCCGAAGCGCCCGGCTTGCGCCCGCAGAGACTACGCTATAAAGCTCATCCATTGAATTTATTTGTCTTCCGTCTGCAACAGCTTTTTCCCAGGCTTCATGGATAAAAGTAGTGATCAGGGCGCAAAGTGCCGCCCCGATGCCGATGACCTCCAGCATCCCGGCATATACCGCGATCGACATATTGAAATGGAGCAGCCAAATGCTCCATACAGCGCCTATCGCGGTAAAAGGCATAGCCAGCATAATAAATAAGGTCGAAACAATAGATTTAAAATTAAAGTAGTAAATAAGAAAAATGATCAACAGCGTAGCCGGTATCAGGATCCCTAATCTCTGCTTTACTCTCTCCATATATTCATATTGCCCGCTCCAGGTGATCGAGTAACCCGCCGGAAGCAACACATTCTGACGCACGGCTTTTTTGGCATCGCGCACGTACCCGCCGATATCGCGCCCTGTCATATCCACATAGACATATCCGGAAAGCATGCCGTTTTCATTCCTGATCATTGCCGGGCCTAAAGCCAGTTTTATGTCGGCAATCTGGGCCAACGGCACCTGTATTCCCGACATCGTAGGCACTAAAACCCGTTTTAATTTATCAATATCATCGCGCAATTCTCTGGCGTAACGCACATTGACCGAATAACGCTCCCTGCCTTCCACGGTAGTAGTGATGGTTTCCCCGCCTACCGCCGACATTATTACCATTTCCGCTTCTTCCACACTGATGCCATATCTGGCTAATTGCTCGCGCTTCAGGTCAAAATCCACAAAATATCCTCCGGCAGTGCGTTCGGCGTAAATACTGCGCGTTCCCGGGACATCCTTTAAAACCATCTCAATATGCCCGCCGATCTTCTCAATCTCTTTTAAGTCCCCGCCAAATATCTTTATCCCGACGGGCGTACGCACGCCTGTGGTTAACATATCGATGCGCGCCTTTATAGGCATGGTCCAGGCGTTGGAAACTCCGGGAAATTGCATCTTTGCGTCCATTTCGCCGGTTAATTCGTCGAAGGCCAAGGGCCTTTTAAGAAAAGGTAAAATTTTACCGAACATCGGCACCTTTCGCCAGTGCTCCCTGGATTTGAGGATCACTGTGGTTTCCATCATCGAAAATGGCGCCGGGTCCGTAGATGTTTCAGCCCGGCCGGCTTTACCAAAAACGCGCTCGACTTCCGGAAAACTCTTTAAGATCCTATCCTGGGTCTGCAACAATTTCTGCGTTTCGGTAACTGAGATACCCGGCAAGGTAGTAGGCATATAAAGAATACTTCCTTCATATAAAGGCGGCATGAATTCCGAGCCCAATTTCAAAAACACAGGCACAGTCACAGCTAAAGCCAGAAGCAAGAGCCCCATAACCAGTTTACGGTGCCTGAAAGAAAAACTAAGAATCCTCTGATGACGCTGCATTAAATACTTTGAGGCAAAATGGTCCTCTAAGTTCCTGGGCTTGGCCTTGGCCAGAAAGATCATGATCAAAGCCGGCACAAGTGTAACTGAAAGCACGGCGCCGAAGAATACGGTGAATATCTGAGTAGCTGCCATGGGCCGGAAAAGGCGGCCCTCCTGGCCGACAAGGCTAAAAAGAGGCATAAAACCTATAACAGTTACCATAAGCGATGAGAATATCGGCGGCCCGACCTCTTTCATTGCCTCGATCATGATCTGGCTGCGCTCGCCCTTGATCTTACCAAGATTGAGGTCATTCAACTTGGTATGCACGTTCTCGACCAAAACTATCCCGACGTCCACCATATCGCCTATCGCCAGGATTATGCCCATGATAGACATGATATTTACCGTAAGGCCCATCCCCAGCATGGGAATAAAAGCGATCAGAGCGCCTATGGGAAGGATAATGATCGGCATCATCGCCGAAGGTATATGCATTAAGAAAAAGATGATCATTGCCGCGACTATCAGGAAATCTTCGATCAATACTTCATTGATAGTTTCGATGGATTTATTGATCAGCTCGGTGCGGTCATATGTAGTAACGATCTTGACGCCTTCAGGCAGGCTTGGCTCGATTTCTTTTATCTTTTCCTTGACCCTGTCTATGACGCGAAGGGCGCTCTCGCCGTGGCGCATTACCACTATGCCGCCAACCACGTCACCCTTACCGTCGAGGTCGGCAACACCCCTGCGTATGTCCGGGCCCAGAACGACACTCCCGATATTTTTTACCGATATGGACGCGCCTGTCTTACTCTGCACCCCCACCACAATATTTTCAATATCTTTGACCGAGCGCGCATAGCCCCTGCCGCGCACCATATATTCGGCTCCGGAGAATTCCAATAATCTGCCGCCCACATCATTATTGCCTTTGCGTATGGCCTCGACGATTTGGGTAATCGGGACATTATAAGCAAGCAATTTGTTGGGTTCGATATTCACCTGATATTGCCGGACAAATCCGCCGATGGGGGCCACCTCGGCGACTCCCGGGACACTCTGCAGGTGATAGCGCAAATACCAATCCTGGAACGTGCGCAGCTCGGCCAGGGAATTTTTTCCGCTTTCATCTACCAGGGCATATTGAAAAACCCAACCCACGCCGGTGGCATCCGGGCCTAATTCCGTGCGCACGCCTTCAGGCAGCCGCGGGATTATCTTGGAAAGGTATTCCAATACCCTTGAACGCGCCCAGTAGATATCCGTGCCATCCTGGAAGATAACATAAACATAAGAATAACCAAAATCAGAAAACCCTCTGATGGCTTTTACTTTAGGGGCGCCCAATAAAGAGGTCACGATAGGATAGGTTACCTGGTCTTCCATGATATCGGGCGAGCGGTCCCAGCGGGAATAGATGATGACTTGAGTATCCGAAAGGTCAGGAATAGCGTCCAGCGGGAGATTGCGCAGGGACAGATATCCACCCAGAGTGGCCATCGCCACGAGGACAAAAACGATGAACTTGTTCTTGGCGCAAAACTCGATGACTTTTTCGATAAATGTTCTCATAATTTAGCTCTACTGCATCATTACGAAATAATAATTTGTTTTTGTAGGGACAGCACATTGTGCTGTCCCTACATGATATGTTTCCTAATACGAATGCCCAACTCCCTCCAAGGCAGCCTTTAACTTGCTTTCTGAATCTATGAGAAAATTTCCGGAGGTAACGACCAGATCACCCTCTTTAAGCCCCTCTAAAACCTGGACATATTCATCGCTCGAAACTCCTGTTTTTACTTCAACAGGCTGCAAGCGCCCATCGCCGAAAGAAATAAAAACTATTTTGCGCAGGCCCGAATCCATGACCGCTTCCTTCGGCACCGCCAAATGCGTTCCAAAATCACTTGATATCTCGACGTCGACGAACAT
>JAUYEC010000037.1 GCA_030691585.1 Candidatus Omnitrophota bacterium | reverse complement strand
GCGTTTTGTCCGTATCACTTTGCCCGGGCCTGGCAGCATCTTTCGCTGGTCAACATTCAATGGATGCCGTTGTATATTCTTACATTGATCAAGCTCCAGGAACATCCTAAGTATAAGAACTTATTTTTAAGTATCGGGGCCATTTTTTTGGTTATTTCGTTTGAATTCCACTATACTTATTTTATGTATATTACATCAGTTTTATTTTTGGTATATTGCCTGATTTTCTATAAATTACCAGACGCGCGGTATTGGCGATTTCTAAAATTGACACTTTTGGTTATGGCCTCAGGAATAGTCCTTATTATGTCTACTGCGGCAGGCCATAGTATTAAGAAGGTTATTTTTAAGAGGGAAACTATCCAGCCGCTGGCGTGGAATTTAGTCAGGCCCCTTGACGATCTTTTTTTCCAATCTGCCCGGCCTTTAAGCTATTTTTTACCGGCGACAGCGCATCCGGTTTTCGGCGGCTTTACGGAGCAGTTTATCGGCTCGTCCTTATACGGAGGGAGCCTCACCGAGCATACGCTTTATTTGGGTTGGGTTCCGATGATTTTGGCGTTTGTGGCTTTTAGGACGCGGAGAAAAAACGGGGGAGCTCGAAAACAGTTTCCAAAAAGCGGGGACTGTCCCTTCGTAAGAGAAAATTTCTATATCGGGTTCTTTATTTTTCTGGCAATTGCGTCTTGGTTATTCTCCCAACCGCCGTGGTGGCAAATTTTCGGTATTAAGATTTACATGCCGTCATTTTTTATGTATAAAATATTGCCGATGTTCAGGGCATATTGCCGTTTCGGCATTGTTTTGATGCTGGCAGTGGCGGTTCTGGCCGGTTTTGGATTAAAGTATATATTAGTCCGCTTTAAAAGCCAAAAGGCAAAGGCAGCTATTGCTTTTCTATTCTGCGGGGCGGTATTGTTTGAATTCTGGAACTGGCCGCCGTATAAGGTTATTGATGTCTCAAGTTTTCCGGCGGTTTATTCCTGGTTGGCGGAGCAGAGCGCGGATACGGTAGTTGCCGAATATCCTCTGGATGCCGATTCTCCCAATGAAATGTATAAGTTTTACCAGACCAGGCACGGGAAAAAGATTATTAATGGAACTAATCCCGGGACACATGCCCATAAAGTGGCGCAGGAGATCAGGGACCTGTCCAAGTCAGATACTGCGGGCATATTAAAATGGATGGGGGCCAAATACGTCATTGTGCACCGGGCGGAATTTCAGGATACGGGGATTATTGTTGAGCAAAATGAGCTAGTGCGTATTCCCGCCAATCCCGGCCTGAAGTTGATAAAAACGTTTCCGGCTCAAGAGTGTCCGGATAAGGATATAATGTGTATCCAAAAGACCGGGCCGATCGATGTTTACGAGGTGATCGCGGCACCTATTGATCCGCGAGTGAGAGAATAGGAAAGAGATTGCTTCGTCGCAAAGATCGCTCCTCGCAATGGCTGAATACATTTTTGCAATGACGGGATAGGAGGTAATAAATATGCGTCGTCATACATACGGTTGGCATCCCGATATTCCCGATGCGCGGGATTTTCTCTACCGCGCGATTGAGCCGAAGGTGCGCCTGCCGGCAACGGTGGACCTTTCTTTGTTTTGTTCAGCGATTGAGGATCAGGGCCGCCTTGGAAGCTGCACGGCCCAGGCATTGGCAGGCAACTTGGAGTTTTTGGATAACAGTATTGACGCCACTTATACCGACACCAGCCGGCTATTCATTTATTACAACGAGCGCGCGCTGATCGATACGACAGAGTATGACTCGGGCGCGTCCCTGCGCGACGGCATAAAGACGCTTAAGAACGACGGCGCCTGCGCTGAAACCCTGTGGCCGTATGTCATTGCACGTTTCACACGCAAACCGCCGATTACCTGTTATAATGAAGCCAAAGAGCACCGGATAGAATCCTATCACCGTATCAACGGTTTAAGCGAGATGCTCACATGTCTTACCGACGGTTATCCTTTTGTTTTTGGTTTCACGGTCTATGAAAGTTTTGAAACTCCGGCTGTGGCGCGCACGGGCATAGCCAATATGCCCAAAAAAGGAGAGCGTGCCCTTGGGGGCCATGCGGTCCTGGCAGTGGGTTTTAATCAGAAGCCCAAGCGCTTCCTGGTACGCAACTCTTGGGGCGCCAAATGGGGCCAGGGCGGATATTTCACGATACCTTTTAAATATCTGGAAACTCTCGCGGCAGACTTTTGGACGATAAGAAAGTAGCGTAATAGCCAATAATGGCTTGACAGGTTTGTTTATATAGGTTATACTCTATATTGAATATAGATTATAAACTATAATACTTTACAGGCAGGGCAGGATATGGATAAGTTGATTAGAATTGCCCAGGAAAAAGTTTTAGCCATTACTGCTTCTTGCGTGGGGAGTTTCGCGCTGGCCGGGGGCACGGCGCTCGAGCTTTATTACCTGCGGCACAGGTTTTCCGCGGACCTTGATTTTTTCTCGCCACAATACGATGCCGCGGAGATTGAGAAGATAAAAGCCCATCTGGAAAAAACGGCTAAATGCAGGTTAAAATTGGAATCTGAATCCGTTGTGGGCGGCAGGGCCAAAGTCAGGTTTTATACAATGCCGGTGAAAGGTTCCGCCAGGCCTCTCAAGATAGATTTTGTTGAGGATGTAGTGATACGGGAGCCCAAGATTCGCGAGTTCAAAGGAGTCCCGGTTTATAGCGCGGAGGATATATACCTGCATAAGATAGCCGCGGTCTGCGGCACGCGGGTTTTTGAGGACGAAATAGGCAGGAAGTTTATGCAGGGCCGCAGGGAGGCCCGGGATGTATTTGATCTGTATGTTTTATCAAAAAAGATTTGTAACCTGCATACTTTTTTGGCGCGGCTGGACGGTTCTATGCAGATAGGAATGGTGCATTGGGAGAGCTCGTTCTCCCGGCAGGATCTAAAACTTGGCCTCTTGGACCTTGATATCTACGATCCAGACTTCAACGCCAGGGAAATGATCGTTTATCTGGAGAATGAAATTAGAAGCTTTATTAAAAAGGTGGCGCGATGAAGAGTAGTATTGCGAAATATTTCTGGGGGTTTAATGAAAGGGCGTTAATCGAGGCGCAAAAGGCGCTGGTGGATCCGGATCATCCGAGATTTCCCGCATACTCAGTTACTCTGCTTTCACGCTGCCAGAAGCCCAAAGAATTATTTTCATTGTTTTCAAAGAAACATTTTATAGAGAACTGGCCGAAAATAAAATCCTATTGGTTGAAATTAGAGCGCCGGTCTGAATTAAGGAGCTGGTGGGAGGCGATATACGCCCAGATAAAGGGTGAAAGCGGTAATCATCAGGAAACGGAAAAAACAGACCCGTCGGCGCTATTTAAGGATATCGGCAGGTTGATAAGAGGCGCGCGCGTGCAAAAAAACATGAGCCAGAATGATCTAGCTGCGCGTTCCGGGATGAAACAACCGGATATTTCAAAAATCGAGGAAGGAAGAAAGAATATCACTCTTGGTACGCTTGCCGTTTTGTGCAAAGTGCTTGGGATTAAAGAAATTAAATTAGATTAGGCGAAGATGATTAATGAGAAGGTTGATATGCGGAGAAAAATAAATATCGGCATAATTGGATACGGGCAGTGGGGGCCGAACTTCGCCCGCGTGCTCGGCAGCTTAGACGATGTTTTGGTCGCGGGCATCTGCGATGCGGATAAAAATAAGCGCGCCCTGATAAAGCGTACCTGGCCGGGTGTCGCGGTATTAAGTTCATACCGCGGCTTGCTGAATGATCCGGCCGTTGACGCGGTGGTCGTGGTAACGCCGGTTTCAACCCATTACGCAATAGCCAAAGACGCCCTTGAGGCGGGAAAGCATGTATTGGTAGAAAAGCCTCTAAGCGCAAACAGCGCGCAAGCCCAAGATTTAGTCAGCCTGTCGCTTAGAATGGGCAAACTCCTGATGGTGGGGCATACTTTCCTCTATAATCCGGCGGTGCGTAAGGTAAAAGAGATCTTGATCAGCAAAGCGCTCGGCAAGATCTATTACATTCATTCCCGCCGCACCAACCTCGGGCCCCTGCGCCAGGATGTCAACGTCATTTGGGACCTTTCTCCGCATGATATTTCTATCATAAATTATTTGTTGGATGATCTGCCGCTTGAGGCGGCGGCTGTCGGCTGGAATTTCCTGGCGCATGATCTTAATGATGTCGGACTGATCAGCCTGAAATATGCGCGCGGAATACCCGCGCATATCCATGTCAGCTGGCTTGACCCGAAAAAGATAAGGGAGATGACCATCGTGGGCAGTAAAAAGATGCTGGTCTATAACGACATTGACACCCGCGAGCCGATAAAAATTTACGACAAAAAAGTGATGAAGAAGAAATACGATTTACCCTATAAAAGCTTCCGTGAGTTCCAACTCATCGTCCGTGACGGCAGTGTGGCAACCCCTAAAGTAGAACTGGAAGAGCCGCTGAAGATGGAGTGTATGCATTTTGTTGATTGCATAAAAAACGGCAAGGGGCCGTTGAGCGATGGCGCGCAGGGCAGGGATGTAGTGAGGATATTGGAGAGCATAGATAAGTCGATAAGTTCAGGCGGGATAAAGATCAAGATAAATGCGTGATATTGTAGGGGCGGGTTTCAAACCCGCCCCTACAGAAGGTAAAGCAATCTATGAGACTAAATGTCGCGGTGACAAGTGCGGGTTCTGCTCCGGCAGTAGCGGTGATCAAGGCCCTGAAAAAGCAGAATGAAATAATCTGTCACATCACGGCCATGGATATGGATCCATTGTCATCGGGAAATTATCTGGCTGATGATATTGCGGCCATTCCGGCCTCCGGCGCGCCCGGTTTTATTGATAAAGTGCTGGCAGCCTGCCGCAGGCATGAGGTACAGTGCCTTATCCCGATCATTGACGAGGAGCTGTTTGTTTTTTCCGCGGCTATTGACAGGTTCAATGCCGCGGGGATCAAGGTAATAGTAAATGATGCCAAAGTAATACGCCTGGCCAAGGATAAACGCCGGGCCTATCATTTTTGCGCGCAAAATAATATTCTCTTTCCCAGAGTCTTCAGCGCCACGGACATTGCCGGAATAAAGGCGGCGGATTATCCTTTGATCATAAAGCCAAACGACGGCAGAGGAAGCCTGGATACCGCGGTAATAAAAGACAAAAATGAACTGGATTTTTTTAAAGAACATCTTAATGGCCGCATCATCCAGCGATTTATTGGCGGCCCGGAATTTACCATAGACATCGTAGCATCACCGGATGGTTCCGTTCTCCAGGCTGTCCCGCGCCGGCGCTTGAGTGTCAAGGCCGGGATGTCCTACAAGGGTGAAACCGTAAATGACCGCCGGATTATAGAGTACGGTAAAAAAGTAGCGGCACTCTTTAAGATAAACGGCCCGGCCAACATCCAATGTATTGTCAACGAAGAGAAGATATACCTTATTGAAGTGAATCCGAAATTTGCCGCCGGCCTTCCGCTGACTGTGGCTGCCGGAGTCAATCTGCCGCTGATACTCATAAAGTCGGCGTACGGGCTTAAAGTCGCCAAAAATGAATTGAAATTCAAAGATAAACTTTTCATGCTTAGGTATTGGGAAGAGATATTTATTGAAGGATAGGCCGGTTTGTTGCGGCTGTAGGGACAGGTTTGAAACCTGTCCCTACAATAACGCGATGGCTTTTAGGAATATCAAACAGGTTAAATATGCGCGATATCAGTTTTATTATCCCTACCTATAACGCCGGACGGCACCTGGAGCGCGCCTTAAAAAGTATCCGCGGCCAGGATTATCCCCGGGAGAGGATAAAGGTTTTTATCGCTGACGGCGGTTCGTCTGATAACACTCTGGATATCGCAGCCAGGTATGATTGCCTGGTCCTGAATAATCCTCTGCGCCTGGCCGAATACGGCCTGAAGCTGGGGATGCAGTCGGCATCAACCGAATTTTTGGTGCCTTTTGCCGCTGATAACGAATTGGTCGGCAGCGACTGGGTTAAAAAGGTCATCGATACCTTCAATAAGGACGAAACGATCTCTGCGGTCTGGGGGAAACTAGTATCCGGCCAGGACGACCCTCCTTTGAACAAATATTTTGAATTGATCCAGAGCGATCCGCTGAATTGGTTCCTGAATCACAACCTGGACAGGTACAGGATGGAAGCCGGCGTTAAGGCCGGGGCTTCGGGGTATTTTATTTTGAGCGTGGATCCGCGCAAGCCGCTGGTCTGGGGGGCAAACGGCCTGGTTTACAGGGCCGAAAGGATCAAACGCATCTGGGAGCATGATGGTTATCTAGGCGATAACGATGCCTTTCAATCTATGGTGGAGAAGGGCGACAACAAAGTGGCGTATTTTTCCGAACCTTTCGTCTATCACCATCATGTCGCCACCATAAACGATTGGGTCAAGAAGTGGAAGAGGAATTACCGCCTGCATTTCCTGGATAAGCTAAAGACCCGTAATTTAAACTGGGTGTTTCTGCCGGGTTTTAACCAGCGCATGCTTCTCTGGATAGTCTATAG